>JAJYGE010000470.1 GCA_021785155.1 Planctomycetota bacterium | reverse complement strand
TGCGTAACCCGCGTAAAGTGTCACACACCCCCAGGCGAAGGGCAAATCCCCCCTTTTTTGCTTCCGTCGCCTTCTGCGATTAAAATGTTAAACTCTGTAACTGTTATGAACAGGCGGTCCGGTTATGAGCAAAATGGTGTGGATGGATGGGCGGCTGGTTCCCATGGAGCAAGCCGCCGTGAGTGTTTTTGATCACGGACTGCTTTATGGTGACGGCGTATTTGAGGGCCTGCGCCAATACAATGGCCGCGTATTTCGCCTGGCTGATCACCTCAAGCGGCTCTATAACTCGGCCAAGGCCATTCGCCTGGAAATTCCGCTTTCGCAACATGACATTGGCGAAGCCATCGCCGCCACGTTGCAGGCCAATAAACTCGCCGATTCCTATATTCGCCTTCTGGTAACGCGCGGCGTGGGGGCGCTGGGCATCTCTCCGGCTAACTGCGGCAAACCCTCTATTTTTATCATTGCCGATACCATTAAAATGTACTCGGAGGCGACGTACCGCAAAGGCATGGCCATTATTACCGCCAGTACACCGCGTATTGCGGCGGCGGCGTTGTCACCGAAAATTAAAAGCCTGAATTACCTCAATAATATCATGGCCAAATGGGAAGCCATTGACGCCGGCGTGCCGGAAGCGGTGATGCTCAATCCGCTGGGCTTCGTGTGTGAATGTACCGCGGATAATATTTTTATCGTGCGGGATGGCCAATTGCGGACACCCGCGGAAGAAAGCGGTATTCTGCTGGGCATTACGCGGGAAGCGGTTCTGGAGCTGGCGCAGGCGGCGGGCATTCCAACGCAGCAAACCAATCTGACACGTTATGATTTATACACCGCCGATGAATGTTTCCTGACGGGCACCGGCGCGGAAGTGGTTCCTGTGACCAGTGTGGACAAACGCATGATCGGCGACGGCCAAGTCGGGCCGATCACCCGGCAACTCACCACCACGTTTCATCATTACGCGCGCAACGGCGGCCACGCCGAATCCCCCGCCGCCAAAAGCCAGCGGGAAAAACTGGCGACAGGCGTGTGACCAGCGCTATCATTTTACCTCCACAGATAACACACGGATCAAAAAATTTCCGCGCGGGCGACGGATCAAATCCCGGCTGGCCGACTATGCGTCAATAATGCGCCAGGCCTTGGAAATGTATTGCCAGGCGGAGACAATTGTGATAATCAGCGTGGCCCAGATTGCGATGTCCCGTGCCCAGCGGAAAAATTCCAGCACCGCCTGATTTTGAATCTCATATACCAGCGCCAGATATACCAGCACGCCCACCACCGCCGCACATTGCACCATCATTTTAACTTTCCCGGTCCACATCGCGCGAAAGTCGATGCCTTTGGATTCCGCCAGCCCGCGGATGCCTGTCACCAGAAATTCCCGAGCAATCAGCACCACCGCCATCCATGGCGCGACGCCGGTAAGCTCCGAACCTTGGGCCACGGGCGTGAGGGTAAGATGCGGCAACATGAGTTGCGGCGCGGCGAAAAATATAAATGCCCCACAGATGAGAATTTTATCCGCAAATGGATCCACAACCCGGCCAAACGCACTTTCCACTTTCCAGGATCGAGCCAGATAACCGTCAAGTGCGTCGCTGGCCACCGCAAGCATAAAAATAACCAGCGCAATCCACATGCAAAGCGAAATATTCCGCTGATGCCCCGCAAAATTGATGGCAATAAAAAAGAGAGCCGTGAGCACAAGTCGGCTTAATGTTATCAGATTGGGGATTTGCCGGTACATATCATGTCACGCCTGAACCAAGCCACTGCCGCGTTTCCCCCAAGGTATTGTATGCCTTGTCACGGCCAAGCCCGCCAACAGCCTTTGGTTTTACGGTCCGCACCGCTTCGGAGATTCCTTCGTCAATTCCCGATCAGATCGCCGACCACGCCGCGCCTGCCGGGGAAATCATTCCGCCGTCGCTGCCGACGCGATCGATCGGACGGCCTGTTATTCCGTATCGCCGGCAAAAACCGGGAGGCTTAACGGCTTATGGCCGGCGCGGACTGCTTTATAATCAATGGGCGTGGCGATTAAATCGTAATGCTTCCAATCTTCAATTTCCGCCTGAATTATATCACCCGCTGTCGCATCAATACCTTGCAGCAGCACCTGCCCGTCAATATCCGGGGCCTGCCCGGCATGACGCCCAACCGCCGTGCGCCGCTTTTTGTCCGCGGCGTCAATAAGCACGGCAACGGTCTTCCCAACCTGCGCCTGATTGACCTTGAACACCACTTCCTGCTGGGCGAGCATAATTTCTTCCCGACGCCGTTTGGCCACCTCCGCCGCGACAGCTTGCGATTTCCACAGTCGCCCAGCCGGCGTTTCCGGCTCGGGCGAATATTCAAAAACGCCCAGACAGTCAAATTCAAACTGCCGCACAAACTCCACCAATTCAGCATGTTGCGCCTCGGTTTCTCCGGGAAACCCGCTGATAAAGGTGGTGCGAATACTGATGCCGGGAATCCATTTGCGGAGTTTTTCCAGCAGGGTGGTTATTTGCCGCCGGGAAGTTTTGCGGCGCATGGTGTGCAGAATATCATCATTGATATGCTGCAAAGGCATATCAATGTATTTGACCCATCGCCCGGCATCGGCCAGAGCCTTAATCATGTCATCGGCAAAGCAGCTTGGATAGGCGTACATCAAACGAATCCAGCCGACGCTATCGAGTTTATCCAACGTTTTAATCAGGCCGGTCAAGCCCTGGCCGGGGCCGTCATAACCAATATCACTGCCGTAACTGGTGGTATCCTGCCCAATGACATTGAGTTCAAAGGCTCCATCGGTAACCAGTTCGCGGGCTTCATTGATAATATCGGCAAGAGGCTTGCTGCGCATACGGCCACGGATACTGGGAATGGTGCAAAAGGTGCAGCCCTGATTGCAGCCTTCGGAAATGCGCAAATAGCCATAATGCCGGGGTGTCAGGCGCAGGCGGCCCGCATCGGATTCAAAATAGCCGACCTTGCCGCGGTCATGGCGATGAATCATTTGCGTTACCGCATGGAATTCTCCCATATCCGCATTGGCGACCGCGGCGGATGATCCGCGCACCGCAGTGACAATATTTTCGCGATCAAATACACCCACGAGAGCATCAACACCGGGCGCTTCATCCAATAATTTGGAGCGTTGGCGCTGCACCAGACAGCCGGCGACAATCACACGTTTGTCCCGGCCTTTTTTCAACGCTTTGGCTTTTTCGCCCAACGCTTCGTTAATAACTTCCAGTGCCTCGGCTTTGCTGGCTTCCAGAAAGCCGCAGGTGTTAATGACAATGGCATCGGCGGCGGCGTGATCATCGGTAATGGCGATGCCATCAGCGGCCAATAATCCGAGCATCCGTTCACTGTCAATGAGGTTCTTGGGGCAACCCAAAGAGACCAGTGCCACCCGCCGTACTGCCGGGAACACAGTTGTCTTGGATTTTATATTTTTTCGTCCAGCCATCGTGCGATCACATTATCCATAATCAGGAAAAATTGCCCAATCTGGGCGTGATTGAGGATAGCAGATTCCAGGTGTTAAAACCAGCAGGTGAGCCGCCGCGAACCTCCCGATCGGGCGTGGCAGTAAATCCGGGCAGGGGTCCGGGGTGCGAGTTTCCAAGACGAACCCTTCTCTAAAGCGCCGGCATTTATGCCGTTGATTTCGCTGTTCGCCCGGAAAAATTGCCACGCCACCACGGAGTGTGGAACCAACAGCGGTTTGACCCGTGGTAGGCGTATCGGATACAGTACAGGGCTTGTCGTCTGCGGATATTTCGCGCCCGACAAGCGCTTTTTGGGGGATGGTGTAACGGTAGCACAGCAGATTTTGGTTCTGCTTGTTCTGGTTCGAATCCAGATCCCCCAGTTTTGGCCGAATGCCAAAACAGAGTCCCGGCGCACCGGGACGGTCTACTGCTCTACTCTCTACTGCTCAAAATGCTTTGGCCGAAGGCCAAAACAGAGCAGGTGAAAATGGAGCAGGCGATCAGGTGAGCAAATAAGGCTGGCCAGCAGTAATTGCTGGTGTTTGCCCGGTGACGCCGCCTGCGGCCTACTGTTCAATGCCCTCATGCTCGATGCTTTTTTTCCCAGAGACCAAAGCCGCGCAGAAGATTTTAAACAGTAACTCAGGAAAGCCAATAAGGCACAGAAGGTTGGCTCTGAAAAGGAGACGAAGTTAAATGTCCATTGCCGCCATTATTCTCGCCGCCGGTAAATCGACCCGGATGAAAAGTCAGCGTGTCAAGGTGCTCCATGAAATTTGCGGGCGGGCCATGCTGGCGTATGTGCTCGATGCGGTGCGAGAGGCTGGTGCCGAGCGTATTGTGGTGGTGGTGGGGCACGACCGGGAAGCGGTTATGCGGGAGTTTGCGGGGCAAGCAGATATTGTGTGGGTGCATCAGCGAGAACAGAAAGGTACGGGCCATGCGGTTCAGGTATGCCGGGAGGCGTTGCGGGGCTTCGCCGGTGACGTTTTTGTACTCGCCGGGGATGGTCCGTTAATTCGGCCTGCAACCTTGTCGCGAATCCTTGAGGAACATCGCTGCAAGCAGGCCGCAATGACGTTGGCCACGAGTGTGATAGATAATCCGGCCGGGTATGGGCGTATTGTCCGCGATGCGTCCGGTGAGATTTTGGCGATTGTGGAGGAAAAAGACGCCTCGGCGGACCAACGCGCCATCCGGGAGGTAAACCCATCCTATTATTTGTTCGAATCGGAATCTCTTTTTAGCGCATTGGATCAAATAAAGCCGAATAATCAAAAAGGTGAATATTATTTAACTGATACGTTGGCGATTGTACGTCGTGGGGGCCGGAGCGTAACGGCTTTAGCGGCGGTGCCGGCGGAGGACATTTTAAGCATTAATTCCCGCCTGGAATTGGCGGTGGTGAGCCGCGTTATGCAGCGCCGAATCCAGGCCGCGGTAATGGATTCCGGAGTGACAATCGTAAGCCCGGAGAACACATGGATTGAATTTGGCGCGAAAATCGGTCAAGATACTGTGCTCGAGGCGTTCACGTGGGTTGGCGCGGGGGCGGAAATCGCTCCGGGCAGCCATGTGACGGCCGCTATGATAATAGGCCGGGGCGGGAAATTTCCCGCATAGCAACGGCGGATTTGAGCGCGTAAAGGCGTCAAGGATTTCAAGGGTCTCTGTCTGTAGGGATTCTTGTTTCAAGGATGAAGAACTCGGTATGGTGCGGTGACGCGCCACCGGGGAAATTTTGTTTTAAGAACGGTGAAGAAATTTTCGCCCGGGTATTTGTCTATGAGTGATCTGCAACATCAACTGAAGATTTTCGCGGGCCGGTGATCTCCGGGGCTGACGAAAAACATTTGTGATCACATCGGCATTCCATTGGGCAAGGCCCGCACGGAAAGTTTTCCGGATGGCGAGTTGATCGTTAAACTTGATGAAGATGTACGCGGAAGAGACTGCTTTATCGTTCAGCCGACCTGTCAGCCGGTCAATGATACGCTTATTGAACTGCTGATCTGGGTGGATTGCCTGATGCGGGCATCGGCCATGCGGATTACCGCGGTGGTGCCGTATTTCGGCTACGCCCGGCAGGATCGCAAAAGCGAGGGCCGCACCCCGATTACCGCGAAGATGGTGGCCAACATCATCACGGCCGCGGGTGTGGACCGGGTGATTGCGATGGATTTACACGCGGCGCAGGTGCAGGGATTCTTTGATTTGCCGGTGGATCATCTGCTGGCCTCACCGGTGTTTGTGGCGTGGTATAAAAAGCAGCTTCCGGAATTGGGCCGCATCGCCATTGTGTCTCCTGATCCGGGAAATCTGAAGGCCGCGAGTTATTACGCCGAGGTGCTCGGTGGTGATTTGGCGTTTATTGACAAGCGCCGGCAATCGGGCACCAAAGTTACAATGTCCACCATTGTCGGTGATGTTAAAGATAAAACCGTGCTGATGTTTGATGACATGATCACCACGGGTGGAACGGTTTCGGAAGCCAGCCGAATTCTCATGGATCATGGTGCCCGCGCGGTGCATATTGCCGCCACGCACGGTATTTTTGCCGGCAGCGCTGTGGAACGCCTGGCCAAAAGTCCGATAGCTAAAATTGTCATTACCGATACCGTACCCCTTGATGCGCGACTTGATCCGATACGAGATCGCCTGGTGGTACTTTCCGTGGCGGATCTGCTGGGGGAAGCCATCAAGCGCATACACTTGAATGAGTCAGTGTCCATTTTATTTGATAATGGCGGCAATGGCGGAAAGCGATAATAAGAACATAAACAGAATAAACCAGAGAATTTTGTTAACAAACATTCATTGAGGAGAATCAGCCATGGTGGCAACAACCGAACACAATCGTCACGTCCTTGAAGTCTCCGTGCGCAGCGAACCGGGGCGCAAGGGGGCCCTGCAACTGCGGAAACAGGGCAAGGTTCCAGGCGTCCTCTACGGACTGGCCAAAGAGAACCTGTCCATAGAACTGGGGGCCAAGGAAACCGAACGCGCCATTCACTCCGGAGCGCATCTGGTGGACATTAATCTCAATGGCTCCATAGAGCACGTACTGATTCAGGATGTGCAATATGATCATCTGCAGATGGCCATTGAACATGTCGATTTCATGCGCATTGATCCGAGCCACAAGGTGCGCGTAAAGGTACCCGTGGAGTTCCGGGGAATTCCCAAGGGTGCCAAAGAGGGCGGAATCCTGGAAGTGCAGATTGCGGAAGTGGAAGTGGAAGTCCTGCCGCTGGATATTCCCGATACCATCCGATTCAGCGTGGAGCACCTGGAAATACACGGGATGGTTCATGCTAAAGATATTCCGCTGCCCGCCGGCGTGCGGTTGATCAACCCGCCGGAGCAAATTCTCTGTCAGGTCCGCACGGTGAAGGAAGTGGAGCCGGAAGTGACGGCGGCGGCAGGCCCGGCGGAACCCGAAGTGATCGGCAAGAAACCGGTGGAAGGCGCCGAAGGCGCAGCGGCAGCGGCGACATCGGCGACGGCGGCCCCGGGTGCCAAGAAGGATGCTCCAGGCAAGAAATAAGCACTGGAAGCTGCGGATCGGGCGGCGTGCTGGCACGGACGTTGGCCGCGTAAATCTTCGATGCCGCAATAATGTTGGCAGCAAAGGATTGTCTCGGCACGCCGGGACGGGCAGGGCGGCATGAAACTGGTGACCGGTTTAGGAAATCCAGGTGCGGAATATGCCCGCACGCGGCATAATGCCGGGTTTATGGTGCTGGATATTCTGGCCGGATCCGCCGGAGAACGGTGGAAGTCGGGCTTTGACGGAATGTGCTGTCAGATTGGATCGGGGCCCGATAAAATTCTACTGCTCAAGCCCGCGACGTATATGAATCGCAGCGGGCAGTCAATGGCGGCGGCGATGCGATTCCATGGCCTGACCATTGAGGACCTGCTGGTGGTGGTGGATGATATTCATCTTCCCTGCGGCACAATCCGGCTGCGAGCCGGAGGTTCCAGCGGCGGCCATAACGGCTTGGCGGATGTGCAACGGCATCTGGGTGCGTTGGTTACGGCAACATCCAGGGCGGCAACCGATTATGCCCGCCTGCGTGTGGGCGTGGATGAGCCTGGGCGGGTGCCGTTGGAAGCGTATGTATTGTCCGCATTTTCGCCCGGCCAATGGGCGGATGTGCAGGTCGCTTTGAACCAGGCGGCCGAGGCGGTACAATATTGGGCTTTGCATGGCGTGGAGAAAGCGATGAATCGCTTTAACGTCGGCAACGAGGGTTCGGAGAAGTGATAATTTTTTGTGCCCGGCGGTGAAACCCATGGCGGCGCGTGTTGTGCCGCTCGCCGTCTGGAGCGAATTGGAGCATTTATGGCTACCCATGTCCGGCAGTACGAGGCAATGTTTCTTCTCAACGCGGGCTATGCCAGCGGCAATTGGGATGCGGCGAAGGCGGAGGTGGAGCATATACTTCACCGCGCCAACGCTGAAATCCTGCATCTTAGAAAATGGGATGAACGTCGCCTGGCCTATGCCATTAAAGGCAACAAACGCGGTGTATATGTTCTGGCATTTTTCAAGGCGGAAGGCCCGAAGATCGCCGGCATTGAACGTGACGCGCAGTTATCGGAAAATATTCTGCGGGTCCTGGTCATTAAGGCCGAGCATCTGGCGTTGAAGGATGTGGAAGCCATGGTTCCGCAGCAGCCGATTGTGGAAGATCACTTCGGGCGCAGCACGTCGCGGCGGCCTGATCGGGATCGCACAAATTCTGTGGAACCGGTGGTTGACGCCATTGAAGGAACCGTGACTGTGGTAGATATCGCCGACGGCAAGTAATTTGCCCGTCGGCCATGCGTTTTCATGCGATCCCGTACGACCTGCGGTCAGGCCTGATTGGATCAGGAGAGGTTCATGGCCAATTTGAATAAAGTGTTTCTGATGGGTAATCTTACCCGCGATCCGCAGTTAAGTTATCTGCCCAGTCAGACCCCCGTTTGTGAAATGGGCCTGGCGGTCAATCGTCGCTGGAACAGCCAGGATGGTCAGCCGCGGGAAGAAGTCACTTTCGTCGATTGTGTCTCCTATGGTCGGCAGGCTGAAACCCTTTCCAAATACCTGCGCAAGGGCCGCCCGGTATTCATTGAGGGCCGACTTAAGCTTGATCAGTGGGATGCTCAGGACGGCACCAAACGCAGTAAAATGCGCGTGATCATTGAAGGGTTCCAATTCATTGATGGCCGTCCCGCCGGTAGCGGCGAGGCCGGAGCGGCCCCGGAGGAAGGCGGCGAGCCGGCGTCCGCTCGCCCCGCGTACCGCCCCGCCGCACGCAGCGCGCCGGCGCGACCCGCACCGTCAACCGATGGGCCGCCGCCCACCGAACCGGACAGTCCACCCATCCGGGATGATGACATCCCGTTCTGAAACAGACCCGGAGATAGATTGATAAAATTGTGAGAATTTTTAATACACTGAGGTACCCCATGAAAGTATTGTTGACAGACACCATTGAAAACATCGGCACGGTTGGCGAAGTCGTTAATGTGCGCGATGGATTTGCCCGCAATTACCTGCTGCCGCACAATCTGGCAATTTCCCCGACCGAGGGAAATATCAAACGCTATGAAGCGGCCCGAAAAGAATATGAAGCCAAGCTCCAGCTTCTGCGCGAGCAGAAGGAAAAACTGGTGCAGGCTATTGAAGGCTTGGAAATCACCATTGCCCGGGCCTCCAATGACGAAGGTCATTTGTTTGGATCTGTTTCCCGCCGCGATATTGCCGAGGAGCTGCAGAAACTTGGACACGCCGTGCAGGCGGACGATGTGCGCCTTGATGAACCGCTGCGACGCATTGACACCTTCCAGGTACCCGTGCAGTTGGCGGGCGACTTAAAATGTCAGATCAAGGTCTGGGTGGTGCGTGAAAAGACCGCCGAGGGTCAAACTGTCCCGGCCACTGCGGCATCAGAACCCGCCGCAGCTCCGGCTGCGGAAAGTGGCGACCAACCTGTTTCCGCATAATGGCCGCCCCGGGCGATCAAGATCGGCAAGTGCCGACAGCGGAACGGGGAAGCGTCACCGCTGGCCGTTGAACTGGTTTTAACGCTTCGGCCCCACGGGCAAATGTGTTCATGCCAACGCCAGAATTGTTGGAAAAACCGTGGTGGTACAATTGCCGGAAATAAGCGACCCTGCGGCGGTGCGATTTGCCGGAGCGACATCGCCGCACCGAACGTGATGCGTCGTGATACCACCCGGCGTTGCCGTTTACGGCCCTCAAAGAATCCGATTCAACGGTAAAATAAAAGGGGAATCTATTATGAACATTGCGGTTATTGGCGGAGCGGGTTATATCGGCTCCCATGCGGTGAAATTACTTGTGCAGCGCGGCCATACCGTAACCGCCATTGATAATTTGACCATGGGCCATCGTGCCGCGGTGCATCCTAAAGCCAAATTCGTGGTCATGGATTGTGCCAATACCGCCGCTCTGGCGGCCCTGTTTATGGCGGATAAAATTGAGGCCGTCATGCACTTTGCCGCCAGCGCGTATGTCGGTGAAAGCGTGCAGGATCCGCGGAAATATTATCGCAACAACGTTTCCAATACGGTCAGTATGTTGGATGCCATGAATCTCGCGGGTGTGAAAAAACTGGTCTTTTCGAGCACCTGCGCGACTTACGGCGAACCAACGCGCGTGCCGATTACGGAAGATTTGCCGCAAAGCCCCATCAGCCCTTATGGCCAAAGCAAACTTATGGTGGAGCATATTCTCAAAGATACCGCCCACGCGGAAGGCTTGGCTTTTGCGGCCCCGCGTTATTTTAATGTGGCCGGGTCAGCGCTTGATGGCACGATCGGCGAAGATCACCGTCCGGAAACCCATCTGATTCCCATTGTATTGCAAGTAGCACTGGGCCAGCGCCCGGCGGTGGACATTTTTGGTAACGATTATCCCACTGCGGACGGTACATGTATTCGGGACTACATTCATGTATGGGATCTGGTCGATGCCCATCTGGTACTGCTGGAAAATCTGCAGCCGGGCCAAGGACTGTTTTACAATCTTGGCGTGGGACGGGGTTATTCAGTGCGGGAAATCATTGCTGCGTGCCGCAAAGTCACCGGCCAAACAATTCCCACCCGCGAAATCGCCCGCCGTCCCGGTGATCCTCCAGCACTTTTCGCCTCACCTGATCGCATGGCCAAAGATTTTTCATGGAAAGCCAAAATCACCGATCTAAATGAAATTGTCGCATCCGCGTGGCGCTGGTTTCAGGCCAATCCCAATGGCTATCGATGAGCATTTTGAGTGTGCCTGTATTTGTTAAAAAAGATCAGCCGGCGGCAAGCCAACCACCGTTCCGGCGCGCCGTGGACAGGGGCGGGTTAACTGTTGCCAATAGCGCGCCACCGCTTACGCTCGATGCTCAACGCGCCATGTAAACTGTCACACGCACCATCGATGGCACGGATACGAGAGGGGATTGTACGGGGAGGAAGCCGTGGTCAGCGAGGATGCGACGACAGAACGACGGGCGATGCACAAAGGGGTTAACCGCAAAGTAACGTAAGAACGCAAAGAGGCGACGACGAGGGGGGGGGATTTGAACCACGAGGTAGCGGCGGTAAGCGGAGGATGGCGGAGTTGGCGAGTAGCAGAGAGTTGAGCTGTCGCTGCGGCGACGACGGTAAACAAGCAGCTACTATTAATCCGTAGTTCCCCCCACCAAAAGCAGACAACCCCTGTATTTACAGGGATTTCCTTATTTTTTGCCTTTACCGTACTGGGTACAATCCCAGAAGTTTCAAGGCTCGCTCCTGCAACGGTGTCGCATCACTGATCACCGTGAACGTGGCTTCCTCGACGTTTCCTTTCATATCTTCAGTGGTGTTGGCCA
>JAJYGE010000434.1 GCA_021785155.1 Planctomycetota bacterium | reverse complement strand
CCAGCGTTGCTTTAGTCCTGAATAACGGCGATATGCAGTTCGGCGGCAACGGTATCACGGTGGATAACACGAGCATCACTGTGGATGCGGCCGGCGGCAGCTTTGATATTAACGGCACTACCGGTTCGACTATTTCCGGCGCTATTGCCATTAACGGCTTATTGACCTTGGAAAACACTGCCACCGGCGGCGGCGGTACGCTGACGTTAACCGGGGCTAATTCGGGCAGCGGCGGCGTAACCGTTGAAAACGGCCTGACGGTCAACTTTAACAATGACGCTAGCTTCGGCACTACTGGTACAGTCACGCTGGCCGCCGCCGGCGATACGTTGCAATATGCCGCTTCAGTCACCACTGACAATACCTTGGATGTGGCCAATGCCGGTACCATCGATGTTGCTGGAACTTCTTCGGGATGGCTCGGTCAGATCACCGGCAGCGGCCCGCTGACGTTCACGGATTCCGCGGGCGGCGGTGAACTTATCCTGGCGAACACCAGCACCACCAACCCCAACAACAATACCGGTGGTGATACCCTGCAAAATGGCATTTTTGTTAACTTCAGTGCTGACAGCTCATTTGGCACCGGCACGATCACCTTTGGCACAAATTCGCTTGCTGGTGGCACACTTGGTGGTGAAATTCGGTATGGGACCAACAACCTCAATGTCGCCAACACTATGGATGTGGCCGATGCCGGTGCCATTGATGTCTTCGGCAACGCTACTGAAACCTTCTCCGGGCAGATCACCGGTAATGGCGCTCTGACGCTCGACGACTCAGCTGATATCGCTAACAGTAAGCTCTTCCTGACCGGGGATAACAGCGGCTTGGGTGGCGGCGTGACGATCGAAGACCTGCTGACCGTGAATTTTAACAACAACAACGCCTTGGGATCCGGTCCCGTCACCATCGCCGCCACCGACGGCACATTGCAATATGGTGCCAATGGTCTGAACATCCAGGATATCTTGAATATGGCCGGAGCGGGAGTAATTGATGTCGCGGGCAATAACAATGAAACCTGGTCCGGCCAGATCACCGGCTCCGGCCCGCTTGCGTTCACGGATTCCGTGGGTGGCGGCAAATTATTCCTCACCAATAACAGCAACAACAACAGCGGTGGCGATACCGTGCAAAATGGAATTGTCGTCAACTTCAACGCCAACAGCTCATTTGGCACCAATACAGTCACCTTCAGTGCTGGCGGCGGGACGCTGCAAAATGGTGCCAACGCCATTACCGTTGACAACGCGCTGGCGGTGTCCAACGCGGGTACGCTTGATGCCAACGGCTACACCGGGACATGGACTGGGGCCATCTCCGGGAATTCTGCCTTAACCTTGACCAGTTCCCTGGCCAATGGTGTGCTGATATTGACACCTGCCACTAACAGCACATATTCCGGTGCCGCCAGTGCAACCAACGGCGTAACCGTTGTGGCCGGCAATTCCAAAGCGTTCGGCAGCGGTTCGCTGACGCTTGTTACCAGCACCCTGGCGGGCACTACTACCACGCTCGATAGCATCAACAGCTATAACCTAAGTCAAAATACGCTCTTGTCCACTGCCACTGGCGAAACCATCAATCTCGGTGGTTACACCCAACAGGCCAATACCACTCTGAATCTTGTCGCCTTTGGTCGCCCAGCGGCCGGGTATGATTCGTTGAACCTTGGAACTAATGCGGTGAATTTGAATGGCACTCTGAATTTGGACAGTCCCAATCATGCCTTTTCCACCGCTGCCACCTCATCAAGCACCGGATTCAAACCGGCGGATTTTGATACCTACACCATCGTAACGACCTCGGGTACCAACACCGGCGTCACTGGTGCCGGAACCGCCGCGCACACCTCCGTCGAACATGGTGGGTCCACCTATGGTACGGGCTGGTTGGCTATCAACCCCAACAGCACCAACCTGGATCTCAACTACTATGAAGCTGATCCCGCCGGCAATGAAACGGTGACCATCCAAACCCTGTTCGCTCCGGATGCCCAGACGCCCAACGAGCAATCGGTGGCCACCTACATTGACACCTATGCCAATCCCTCCAATCCCAACGTTCCGCAGAACATCAAGAATGGCCTGGCCAATTTGAGTCAGCAAAGCCCCGGTGAAATCGCCCTGCTGCTTAATGGCCTGACCCCGCAGGCCTATGCCGGCCTGGCGGATGAGGCTTTCCAGAACAGCACCTTCCTGAATCAGGAGGTCTTCCAGCAGACGCAAAATGCCTTTGACAGCAGCGGGTTTAATACCTCCGGCCTGACGTTGCTGAACACCAGTGATCAGAATCCATTTGCCATCTCCATGGAATCGCAAATGAAATCCGCCCAGCAGCAGGCTGCCAATTCCATGGCCTATATGGACGCCGCCCCAGATGCTGGATCAGATGATGATAGCTCATACGAACCAGGCACCAGCGGCTTGGGTGGCTTTGTGCTCGGCACTATCACCATCGACAAACAGGCCAATAATGGCTCCTACAGCCAACGTGATACCACAGGCGGCGTACTGGCCGGTCTGGATTATACGCTCAACCGCAACTTGGTGGTCGGGGCCTTCTTCAACTGGGGTTACACCGGCGGCACGGTGGATAATTTTAATTCCGGACAGGAGAACAACAGCTATACACCGGGCCTGTTCGTCGGCTACCAAAAGCAGAATTTCTATGTGAATGCTCTGATGTCGTACACCTATAACGCTTATAAAATCAATCGCAACATTGCCATTCCAGGATCCGCATCCGTGGCGACCGGCGAACCTGATTCCAATCAGTATGATGCCGCCCTTCTGGCGGGATACAACGTCATATCGTTCAATGGGTTGAAGCTTGGCCCGGCGGCGGGTGTGGGCTTTACGCAGATGAACCTGTCGGGTATCAATGAAACCGGCAGTCCATTTGACCTCTCGGTTTCCAAACAACATGCCGATTCGCTGCGAACCCTGCTGGGTGCCCAAGGTTCATACACCTTCAATATTCAACAGTCGCCGCTGCCGATCAGTTTGAATGCCGACGCATTCTGGCAGCATGAATGTCTGGATTCCGCCCGTGGCATTACTTCCAGCTTCTCGGAGATTAGCGGTGGACAGTTCCTTTACAACACGCCGGAATCATCGCGCAACTCGGCCCTGCTGGGTGTTGGTGCCAGCGGTTACCTGGCCCAAGGTGTGAGCCTGTTCGTGAACTACCAGACGCAAATTGGCGGCCAAGGCCAATTTGCCCAGACGGTCATGGCCGGCGTGGCAGTGAGTTTTTAATCGCCAGTGCCCTGTTTCACCCGTCATTATGAGTGCAACAGGGCACTATAACTTGTGGCGCGGGTTTTTCTTACCTGCCTTCACTCGTGCGACAGAGCACCAGTGCCCTGTTCGACCCGTAATTATGAGTGGAAGAGGGCACCAGGCATGAAACATACCATTGTCGTTACAGAAGGCTTGGAGGCCGCCCCCTTTGCTTGGTTAAGGCAACATGCCTCTGTGCGCGAAGTGTCATATAAAGACGCTGCGGCACTGGCTGAGGCTTTGACTGATGCGGTCGGCCTGATCGTCCGCACATATACGCCGGTTCGTGCGGAACTCCTGGCCGCGGCACCCAAACTCCGGGTTGTTGGCCGGGCCGGTGTGGGGCTTGAAAATATTGATCAAAATGCCTGCGCGCAACGCGGTATTGCGGTTATTTCCACGCCTCAGGCCAATACCCATGCCGTGGTGGAATACGTATTTAACCTGATATTTACCCTGGCCCGGCCCGTGGTAAATCTCAAAGCGCCCGTGTCTCCGGAGGAATTCCATCATTATCGAAAGACCAGTCGCGGTTTGGAGCTGCACGGAATAACGCTTGGTATTCTGGGTATGGGCCGCATCGGTCGCGCGGTGGGGCGGGTAGCACACGCATTGGGCATGAATGTCATATACAACGATGTTATTGATGTTTCCCAACATATTGATTTCAAAGCGCAGAGTGTGGAAAAGCCGGAGTTGTATCGCCGCTCGGATATTCTGACCATTCACGTCAGCCACCGTCCGGGTAATGCCGGCATGATCAGTCAGGCCGCGTTTTCGCTCATGGCGGCCCATGCTATTGTTGTGAATACCGCGCGTGGAGAAGTCATTGATGCCCATGCGCTGGCGGAGGCGCTGAAGTCCGGGAAGCTCAAGGGAGCCGCTCTGGATGTTCATGCGCCGGAACCACCGGGGCCTGATTATCCGCTATGGGGTATGTCCAATGTCATTTTATCACCCCATCTGGCAGCGCGAACACAAGGTGCCATGGATGCCATGAGCTGGGTGGCGCGCGATGTCGTGGCCTATCTTGATTCCATAAAATCAGGTGTGGCAATACATCCGGGCAGTGTACCGGGGCACCCCATCCCCTTTTAGCCGCGTGTGCTTGCGCCGCGCGTTTTGCACCGTTGGCGGGCGGACGGTCAATAGCATGGGGTGCGGGCTTGCTTACCCGCATGGTTTAACCTCGGCGAAGAGATGCCGTAATGTTTTGAATAGCCTCGGCCGTGGCCTGATGCCGCGGGCCTTCCGGGGTGATCCAGGAAATCATGTGACTGTCGGCAAGCTGGATTTCCACCCGCTGGCAGGCCCCAATAACGGTGGAATGGTTGCGCCCGCAAAAGGCGCGGCCAATATCCGGAAAGCTCATGTGGGAGTGGCGGCGGGCAAGGTACATGGCGATGGATCGGGCGGCGGAGGCCACGCGGTTTTTGGAAGATCCGGTTAATACCGCCGGTGTGATGGAAAAGTATTCGGCGCAGGCCTGCACAATGCGGGCCACACCCGGGGGGGTGGAAAAGCTGATGCGATCACGAATTCCGCTGATGGCGGTTTGCATGCGTTCCGCGGGATCCACGTCAGCGCCGGAGATGGTCATCTGCGCCACGGTGACGGCCTGCAGCAGCATCCCTTCCAGCTCCCGCACGCTGGCAACGGGTTGCCGGGCCAGTTCCATGAGCATGTTATCTTCAACGCGCCAGTCCCGACGGGCGGCCAGCTTACGCAATATGTCCAGGCGCATGGGCAAATCCGGTGAATCAATGCGGGCCACCATGCCGCTGCAGAATCGCGTGGTTAACGCGTCGATCAATGCCCGGATGTTGCGCGGCGCGCAATCGCTGGAAAGCACCACCTGCCGCCCGGCGGCGTCCATGGCATTAAAGGTGTGGAGAAATTCCTCCTGAGTGTGTTTTTTATTCATGAAAAAATGCACATCATCCACGACCAGTAAATCCACCTGTCGGATACGGCGGCGAAATGCTTCCGTGCGGTGCAGGCGAATGCTTTCCAGATAATCGTTGGTAAATTGTTCTCCCGTCAGATAAAGCCACTTTTTTCGCGGATGCCGGCTTTGAAACCGCCGACAAATTCCCTGCAGCAGATGCGTTTTGCCCAGGCCGCAATCACCGTGAATAAAAAGCGGATTGAACTGTTTGCGCGGCTCTTCGGCCACCGCGCAGGCGCAGCGATACGCCAGTTGATTGGTCGGTCCAACCACAAACTCCTCCAGCGTATAGCGGTTGTTGAGCGTAACGGCGGAACCGGCCTCCGGTGCCGGCTGCACCGCTGATTCAGCGGCTCGGGCGCGGGGCGCCACCGTGACCGGCAGGTCGCAGGATTCTATGATCACCGTGGGCGCGGATCCCAGCGCTTCCAGCGCGGCCATGCGCAGATCATCGGTGAATTTGCCGCGAATCCAATTGGCTGTAAAAGCATTGGCGGCGCGAATGGTCAACGTGCAATCCACAAGATTCCATTGTGTGGGCGGCTCAAACCACTGATCAAAGCGCGTATCCCCGATGCGGCGGCGGAGAGAGTCCCGTATTTGCGGACACGTTTGGCAAAGCGCACCATTTTCTTCGATCATCAGGACAGACACAGGCGACTCCTTTCCGGACGTTGAATGATAAAACCATCGACGGCAGTTGATCGACAACAGCGAACCGTCCTGGTTCCACACAGCGTCCGGCGATCCATCGCCGGTTCCATCGGATGCGATTTGCGCATCCGGGCAAGCACAATCTCTATGTCACTATTAAACCCGCTTTGAGCAAAGACACAAGAGGTTTTGGTCCATTTTCTTTTCCACAATCATCGGAAGACAGGCGAGACAATCACTTATGAATAAAAAAAAATCTTTATTCACTGTTTATGCACATCCATGGCGAGACAATGTGGATAAGTGCCATGAAAATGAGAAAAGTATCACAAAGAGCCGGAATATCAGGCAATTATGCCGCACCTGGCACTGTCGGAGCAGGAAATGCCGATCCGGAAAATGGTGCGATCAGCACCAGGCGTTCCGCGGTTTGTTGAAAGTGCTGGCACCGATACAGATGCACTGCCGGGCTATTGGCGCGATCGACCGCCAATGTAATGGTGGCAGCCTGCACGCGGATGGAAGTTAGAAGCGCTAATTTCATTAATTGTGCGCCCAGTCCAATTCCACGATTCATGGGAGTAAGGCCCAGATATACCAACTCCAGCGTGGCGCTTTCCCGGCGATGGGCCAGCAGCAGCACGCCGGTATTGTGGCCGTTGCGCTTTAATAAAAACCACAGCGTCGGATCAAACGCATTGGCCTGATGGCCGGCTATCACATCTTCCATCGGGCGCAGACCGCTAAGACGCGGGCAATCCAGCGTCTGGCAATAGCTGGCTTCAATGGTCTGTGCGAATTGGTCGCGGAGATCGGGGGTATAGGTCGCAAGCGTAAATTCCGGCAGCAGTTCAAAGGAGGGCTTGAAAAGCGGGCGGTTGCGGCGCATGTAGAGAAGCGTGGCCAGATCGGAAAAATCGGCGTGGCGATAAAGATCCGCGGTGGCGGTGGCTTCCGGCGGCAAAATAACCTGTCCCAGCGCCATGTCCGCCGCCGCGGCGTCACGGGCGGCCTGTTTGATGCATTGCACCTGTGCCGCCTGTGTCATCACATCGCGCGGTGCGGTCTGCGGAGTATAAAACAATGCGGTGCGCCCGGCGGTGGGTACCCAGAGACAAACGCCGATTATCCGTTGCTGATGCAATGCCAGAACCTGCCGCGCCGGATCCAATCCATGTCGCAGGCAGTATTCATCAAAGGCCTGGCGGCGTTCCACTAAATCAGCGGACAAATGGCGATATGGACTTTCCGCTTCGGAGAGAATACAGTCAATGCCGCGACTGATGAGGTGGCGATCAGTGGGATGTACAAGTTCAAATTGCTGACACATAACCGATATTATGACACATGTTAAGCCTTCGGGTAAACCATTTTAACAATGACCGCATGATCCTGCCGATTGTCCACCAGGTTGATGCGATTATTGCCTTGCACGACGCCATCTACGGTAACTTCAGCCACCGCGCCGCCGCCGGAGGTAAAAGTAATGTGATAGAATGTTTCCCGATAACGGTAATGAATGCGGAATTCACCCCAGTTGGCCGGTAAGCGGAGGCCCGTTTCAAAGAATAACGCTGACAAACCGCAAAGAGACAGAGGACGCAAAGTTAATCAACGTAGGTTAATGGTCTAATTAATCTCTGCGTTCTTTCGCTACTTTGCGGTTATGGATGCTTACCGCGTATCCCAAGAATCAGCGCGATGATCTCTCGCATGGCCAGTTGAAAGAGTTAAAACAATTAGTAGAGGCGTTGAAGTCATGAAAAAAGATACATTTGAACAACTGAAACAAAGTTTGAAAGAGGCGGCTGAAATCAAGAGCGGGAAGATGCGTGCCGCGCGTACGTTTAAGGTTGATCCGCACAATGACATTGCCCGGACCAGGAGCAGACTTGGTTTGTCACAGGTCGAGTTTGCGCGGATCGTCGGTGTAAGCGTGGATACGCTGCAGAATTGGGAGCAGGGTCGCCGCGCGCCCAGCGGACCGGCGAAGGTGCTGTTGAAAATGGTCTCAACTCATCCCGAAGTTTTATTGGAAGGCACCCACGCGGGCCTCTGTCGCCAATCGTCGTTCCCTCGTCGTATCCTCCGTTAACCTCGTGGTAAATATGGTCGTCGTAATCGTCGCCCCGCCTCTGCGTTCTTACGCCACTTTGCGGTTAAACCGGAAGTGTTATGAACCGCCAAGAAACAAAGGACACAAAGAGTTTGCGAACCGCGAGGTAAACGGAGGTTGACGACGACGAGGGGGATTTGAACCACAGAGGCAACAGAGGTGAACGGAGGATGGCGACGACGGGGCGAGTAACAAGCAACAAACAGTGGTACCAGCGAGCCGATGGGGTTATCCCATCGGGAGTCACTTAATTTCAGGTGCGAGATAATTTACTTCTTGTAAAGGTCTCACGCTCGTTCACAGCTACAAATTAGAGTTGATTGGCCATGCGTTGGGCAATCAGATATAATTATGGTTGAAATAGAGCATCAGGAGTAATTTATGGTCACGAAGGTCTACGCCATTTATCGAAATGGGGCATTCTTCCCTCAGCGATTACTACCGGTGCCTGAGGGGGCGGAGGTGGAATTGACGGTTGAGTCCGGCACATCCGCGGATACTTTGGCCGAGGCTTTGGATAAAATAGCCAGCCTGCCCGCGCAAAGTTCGGCCGACGGATTCTCCGGTGTCGACCATGACCGTATTCTCTATCCGGAGCGCGCCGGTAGATGAGCGCCTTCATTGATACAGGCCCATGGTATGCCAGCGTTGTGCCGGATGACCCTCGGCACATCGATGTCATGACGTGGCTTCGCAAAAGCAACTGTTCGCACGTTACCACGGATTATGTTGTCGACGAGACGCTTACGTTATTGCGGGCCCGTGGTGAACGATCCCGCGCAATTGCCCTGGGCCGACACCTGTTGGACTTGGCGGGTGTCACCATACACTTCATCAGCGAGGTGGAGATACGTCAGGCTTGGGCCGTGTTTCGTGACAATCCGAACCGCGACTGGAGCTTCACTGATTGCACCAGCAAAGTCGTCATTGAAAACCTTCACATCAAACAGGTGTTGACTTTTGATCGCCATTTCGCCGAGTCCGGAACCGTGACAATTATTCCATGAAGCCGCCATGGGATCAGCGCGCGGCCCCACTTTGTAATCCCTCTTACCGTCCCGTCATCGTCCTTCGCGTTCTTACGCCACTTTGTGGTTAGACCGAAAGTGGTGTGAACCGCCAAGAAGCAAAGGACGCAAAGAGTTTTTGTAAACCACGAGGAAACAGAGGTAACCGGAGGATGGCGACGACGACGAGGGGGATTTGAACCACAGAGGCAACAGAGGCAAACGGAGGTTATGGTGCGCGATAATATTTTGGAACTACAAGAATTGACCGATGGAATCGATCGGTTCTACCGTCCACGCAATAAAAACCTCCGCTAACCTCCGCCACCTCGTGGTGAATATCGTCGTATCGTCCCCCCTTTGCGTTTTTACCCCCTTTGCGGTTAAACCGAAAGTGGTGTGAACCGCCAAGAAACAAAGGACGTAAAGAGTTTTTGTAAACCACGAGGTAAGGGAGTTAACGGAGGTTGGCGACGACGACGGGGGGGGATTTGAACCACAGAGGCAACAGAGGCAAACGGAGGCTATGGTGCGCGATAATATTTTGGAACTACAAGAATTGACCGATGGAATCGATCGGTTCTACCGTCCACGCAATAAAAACCTCCGCTAACCTCCGCCACCTCGTGGTGAATATCGTCGTATCGTCCCCCCTTTGCGTTCTTTCGCTCCTTTGCGGTTAAACCCCCGTCGTCGTATCGTTGTGGTAATTTCCCCCGTCCATCCAAAAAAATCGCGGCGAGGCCGCCTCGCCCGCTAAACATCATGACAATTAAATTCTGCGTTCAC
This sequence comes from Planctomycetota bacterium, assembly GCA_021785155.1. The sequence goes on along the minus strand of JAJYGE010000434.1, from coordinate 1,597 downwards.
CCTTTATGGCAAATTCCCTCCGTTACCTCCGCTGCCTCTGTGGTTCAAATCCTCGTCGTCGTCACGGCTTTGCGTTCTTTCGCCACTTTGCGGTTACCCCCCCCGTCTCTTCGTGTCTTGGTGTCAGAGTTTATCCCGATGACACCGGCTTAAATACCCGTGATCGGGATGGTAAATATCGTCGTCGTAATCGTCCCGTCTCTGCGTTTTTACCCCCTTTGCGGTTGTTCGTTGCTCGTTGAGCGCAGCGTTTCGTTGAAGCGCAGCGCCGTTGCCCTCCGCCGCCCATGCGTTACAATGCTCCGGCGTAACAGGAACCGAGAATCCAGACCATGGCCAACACCCAAAGCACCGAATCCCTTACCGGAAAAGCCTCCCGCGGATTCGTCTGGATAGGCGTGAATTTGGCCCCGCTTTCCGTGCGATGGCTTGCGTGTTTTCATCGCGGAACGTATGGTGTACCAGCGATACAATGGCGGACACCCTGATTTGCTGAAGGGCCATGAGTGATGGCGGATAGGCCGGTAATAATGACGCAATTGGACGGGGGACTGGGCAACCAGATGTTCCAGTACGCCGTCGGGAGGGCCTTGAGCTTGCAATATGGTGTGCCGTTATTTCTGGATACCAGCGCCTACTCCCATTACACCACGCGAAAATATGCCCTGGGTGTTTTCGACATCAATGCCCGTATCGCCGCCGCCGAAGAAATTGCGGTGTTCAAGCCGAGCGCGAAAAAAGATTTTCAGAGCATTCTAAGAAGCTTGGCGGACAAGGCCCCGACACGCGCCGTCCTGCTGGTAAAAAATCTCGTGCCCCGGGGAATTGTGAGCAAGCCGGGACGGGGCCTGCCGCCCGACTCAAAATACCTGTACCGTGAGAAGCAGGAGTTTGTCTTTGACGAAAGGGTCCTCGCGGAACCGCCGCCGCTATATCTGAACGGATATTGGCAGAACGAAAAATACTTCGCTCGCCATCGCGACACGATTCTGCGGGATTTCACGTTGCGCACACCGATTTCAGAAAAGGCCCGCGCGTATCAAAAAATGATACAGGAAACGATGTCCGTAAGCCTGCACATAAGAAGGGGTGATTATGTGCGCAGCGCGGCGGCGCGAAAGCTGTACGAGGGTGTCTGCGACCTGGATTATTACCGCCGCGCGCTGGAACTCCTGAAGCGCAAAATTCCGGAAATATCCGTGTTCGTATTCAGTGACGAGATCGCATGGGCCAAGGCAAATCTAAGCTGCGACCGCGCCATTTTTGTCGAGGGGTGTGTCGATTGTCAGGAGTTGTTCCTGATGAGTTGCTGCAAACATAACATCATCGCAAACAGCTCTTTTAGCTGGTGGGGCGCGTGGCTCAACTGCAACGCGGGAAAAATTGTGCTCGCCCCCCGTCGCTGGCATAACTCCGGTGATGAGGACCATACGCCCATCGCGGAAAGCTGGACGCGGGTGTGACGGCCATCCGGGACAACGGGAGTACGGGCCCCCTGGGCGCATTAATAACCCGGGTAAATTTAATCGTGCAACGGTGGGTGATGGCCTGGCGACGGCCCGAAAGCGGGTGGGGACACCCGGTTCCCCAGTCTCTT
>JAJYGE010000453.1 GCA_021785155.1 Planctomycetota bacterium | reverse complement strand
ACACGCCCCATCTGCGGCGTCGCATCGGCTCAATGGGTCTATGGACCCGGTTTTCGCCGCTGGCTCCTTGCCGCTGGGGCGTTTGCGGCCAATCAATCCTAATATTTAGGCGTGACAGAGCACTAGCGCCCAACTTCTTTGTTGCGGCATTTACTTGATGCGCTGCATGAGCGCTTCATAGTGCTGTCTGGCGCTGGCCGGCATTTGCGGAGAATTTATTTTCTGCGGGTCGATTTTATGCAGTACACCGGCGGCCTGTTTCAAGTCGCCGGCACGCACGAGAATGCGGGCCAGATCAATATTCCACTGTGGATTTCCAGGCTGCAGGTTGATGGCCGAATGAATGGACTTTATGGCGGACTTCACATCACCGGCGCGCGATTGCACCAATGCCAGAGTGTCCCAATATGCGGCGACATTGGGAACGGCCTTAACCGCGGCGGACGCCAGTGATACTGCCTCTGTTAGATCGGGATTGCTTTGCCGCAGCAGCAGCATGGCCAGATTATTCTGCGCCACGGGCAGATGATCATTGAGTTTCAACGCATTCTGATAATTAGTGATGGCCGGCACGGTTTGCCCCGCGGACAACTGCACGGTGGCCAATTCCGCCAGCATGGCTCCGCGCTGGAGCGGTGAGAGTGCTTTATTTTTGAGGGCATCGGCCAGTATATCGGCGGCATGATTCAGATACGCGTTGTTGCCCACACGCTGACCTAAAGCCCACCAACCTTGTGCCAGTTGTAATTGTTCGGCAAATGCGGTGGCCGGCGTGACGGCTCCCACGCGATTGAGCCAAAGTGCGGCCATCGTGGACGGCAATTGACGGCCAGCGATATTAACGGCAAATTGCCGCCAGCTCGGAGATAGCGGCAGCAGCGGCAGCAGCACGCGTTTGAGTTCGACCATATTGTTTAGCGCGATCTGAGCCTGCAGATAAACAGCAATAATACCGGGATCATGCAAGGGGTCTTTCAACGCCACATCCAAATAAGGCGTAATGGTGCGCACGGCGGCATCCGGCTCGGAAAGATTCAGATACGCCACAGCCTGGAGCACTATAGCGGAGGTGGGATCGGACGCTGTGCGTTTCGCCCAGGTTTGTGCAGCGCTCAAGGCTTGTGACCATTGATGCGATGCGGCAAATGCGACCGACGCCAGTCGGGCCGGGGTGGCGCTGGTGGGAAACATTCGCATTGCGGCCAGTGCCACCATGGATGCATGATGCGGATGGCCGGCGGAAATAAGATACTGCGCCGCCACATTTTGCAGGGCCGCAAAATGCGGATGCCTCTTGGCCAGACGCGCGAGTTGGGCGGCAAAATCCGTCACCTTGGGGTGGGCGGCCACAGCCGTGCCAACGGTCTGGACCACATCCTGAACGGAGGCCATCGGCGGATTGGCCAGAAGCCCGACGGCTATGGGTCGCAGGACGACATTTTTAATCAATGGCGTGATGACGGAAAGATTAGTTTTGATAAATGCCAGCGTTTTATCATTCGGCAGCGCCGCAATGGCGGAACGCGTGACCTCCTTTACCGCATGCGTGTCGCCGAGGCGCATTTCCAAAGTCAGCAGGCGATACCAGACAATCTGGCTTTGTGGTGCCGCGGCAGCGGCGGCCTGATATGCGGCGAGGGCATTTTTCGCCTGGCCGGAATCGGCGTAGAAGTCACCATAGATAAGATCCACGACGCCGGCGGAAAGTTTCAGACTTTTCAGCCCGGAAAGAATTTGCAGCGCCTTGGCAGGGTGGCCCTGCCGGGCATAAAAGCGGCTGGCCGCGGCGATAACCGGAGCGCTGGGGGTCTTCAGCAATTGCTGATAAAGCCGGGATGCCGAATTGTTGCGCCCTTCCTGCTGATAAAGTTCCGCCAGGATCAGGCTGTCACCCGGACCGGCTTTGCCCGCGGTCTGGGCACGCCGCAGCAGTGCAATGGCCTGGCTGGTTTGGCCGTCGGCCACAAATAACGCCGCAGCCTGACGCTGTTGAGCGGGCGTGGCGGTGGTGGAATTGGCCACCAGTTGAAGATATTGCCGGGCGTGGCCGCTGTCACCTTCCGATTGATACAGCCGTGCCAACTGCAGCGCAATGCCGGCGTCTTGCGGGGCCATCGCCGCCGCCACCTGAAGCTGACTGATGGCATCAACGGTGTCGCCATCTTTGAGATATATTTGCGCCAGCAGCAGATGCGGCAGGAGCACATCGGGCGATGTGCGGATAGTTTGCCGCAGCAATTTCCGCGCTGCGACGAGATCTTTTTTACCAATGCCGTGATTGATCAGCCAACCAGCCTTGGCCATTTTCCAGGAAAAGCCATGGGTACCGATAATGGATTGGAGCCGAGTAAACGTAGCCAGGATAAACGCGCGATCCGTCTGCAAATCTGGAACGGATAATGCCAGCCACTGGGCATGGGCGTTATCCGCATCAGCGGCGGCCGCTTTCTTCCAGGCGTTCCCGGCGGCATGGTTCCGGGTTGCCGAGAAATATTCCGCCATGACCAGATCCCATCGGGGGGCTTGCGGACCGGAAGTTTGACGATGTGATTGCAAAAAGGCCAGAGCCTGTTTGGGGTGCTTGGCCTGCAGCAGTCGGCCGGCATAGGCCAGTGCGATACGCGGGCGCAGACCATAGCTTTTTTGGGCCGCGGCCAGAATTGTCCGCCCCATGCCCAGTTTGTTGATCCGGTTGATGGCATAGAATCCAAGCAGTGTGGAAAGTTTATGCGGTGGATTTGCGGCCAGGGCCGTGGCAAGTACATGACGCGCCGAAGCCAACCGCTTTAAGGCAATCAGACAGCGAATCTGTTCGCCTGAAAGAATCGGCCTTCCGGGATATTGCCGTTCCAGACTGTGGATGGACTTTAGCAAGGCTTCAACCCGGGCCGGATTGTTGGCCGGTGTTGCGGTGGCCAAAAGACGGACTTGCGCAATGCGCACCTGACGATCCAGTGGTGCCACTTCCGCGGCACGTTTCACCAGCAACCGTGCGGCGCGTACGTGGCCGGCCCGCACCAGGCCCAAGGCCAGGTGCAAAATCGGTTCCGGCCAGGTGGGTGCCAGGCGTGCGGCATTCTGCCATTGAATCAGAGCCAGTTCCAGTTCGCCGACATGCTGGTATCCGGCTCCCAGAAGATCCACAAAATAAGGTTGTCCCGGAAATGTTGACGCCGCGGTGCGAAGAATTTTCATTCGCACCGCGTCGGATACATCGGGGTGTAATTGCAGATTTAAGACCGCATACCATTGGCTGGCCACCGGATTTTTAATGGCATGGAGTAAATGCAGTATCCGTGCCGCCTGATGAGGATGATCCAGACGGATCAGCGAGCGGGCACGATACGCCAGAAGTATCGGATGGCCGGACGAATTCGTCGCGGTCAGCTTCAGGACATCCGTGTCGTCGCCCTGCTGATATAGCCGATCACATAAGGCTTCAAGAATGGGAACCGATGCTCCGTTCCGCACGGCTTTTTCCAGCACCAGCGTGGCCTGTGTGTAAAGCTGCAGGGAATCAAGTTGCCGCACCAGCGGAAGAATACACCCGGCATGCCGGAAAAGATTTACATTCGCGGCGGCCTTGCGGGCCATGCGACGGGCATTTCCCGGCTCATCGGCCAACGCGGCGGCGGCACTGTCAATGATCTGATAAACGGGATTATCAGGTTGCTGGGCTAGAAATTTGCCGGCCCAATTCGTGAGCGTGGATGCGGGCAACTGCTGCTGATAAAGCATATCAAGGGCCATGAAAGCATTCTGGATGCGATCCGGCGACAGGTGAAAGGCTTTATCAGCCGCGAAAAAAGCGCGTTTGAATTTTCTCAACCGCCCATAGGCCTGAGATACGGATTCCAAAGCGGGCAGATTGTCCGGGTACTTGGCCAGTATCTGCCCGGCCAGAGTAACACATTCAACATTGTAATTGAGTTCCGCGAGCAATTTGACAAGTTGCTGTTGATAGTTGAGATCATTGGGCTTTTGATACAGAATCTGTTTGATTACCGAGGCGGCCTGATAAAGATTTCTGCCGCCCGGCTGCGGCACTTTCAAGCTGGCTGCGGCATAACCTTCCAGCGATGGCAAATCCGTGGGATCCTGACCCAGAAAAGCTCCAAGGTCCCCGATCGCCAGTTCATATTTTTTTGCTTTCACCGCGGCAAGTCCCTGCGCGCGAAGGTGCAGGAAGTGCTCATGTATGCGATGCTTGCGATATATAACCAGTGCGCCACCGAGCACCAGGAGAGTCAACATAACGCCCGCCAGAATCAGCAGACGGCGCTTCATGCGTTGTCGTGAGTTCATTTTTTCCTCCCAAGGTCAGGAATTGCCGCGCGCGTCGCCGGGACCGCGTCGGGCAGTATTCCGATGGTGGATTCGGTGCTGGTGCGGCCTTGGCCTATCCAGATGGGCCTGATTGTATTCTTAAAATCTGATATATCAAAACCTTCGGGACCATAAACCTGCCGGGCCAGGCGTACGATACCCGGAATGGTCGATTCCGGATCAGGCCAGTCCCGGGCGAGCATCTGAAGATAATCCATGGCTTGGTCGCCAGAATCCGCGTAAGTCAAACCGGTCAACCTTAATGAGCCGAAATCGCGATAACGCCTTCGGAGGCGCATCCACAGATTTTCCCGCGTGCTGAGGGTTTGCCAGAATTCGGCGATTTGCCGATGGGGCGTCAGAGCCAGTCGCGCTGGAAGCATGGCATTTTCAACGCACAGCGGACAATGATCAACGATCCGTTTGGTGGAAGTACCCGGTCTCCGATCACTGCCCATTGAAACCGCCGCAGCGGGCGCTTCATTGTTAATTGATCTGGTGGACTGGCGACCGGACGGAGGATTCAATCCGATGAAATACAGGTCTCGCGGCATCCAGAATAATCGGTCCAAAATAAGACGCAGATGCAAGCGAAATAACCGTCCCGATGGCACCAGCATAAACAGCCGGGCATCCGCTGACATGGGGGCGGTGGAACCGGATCTCACGACAGCCACTTCTTTGGAAAGCCAGAACAAATCATGCAGTGCCGAGGGGGAGTATCCCCAAAGCGTCAGCGGATTTTCCGCGCTCGGCGAAAGATCGGCGGAAGTTTGTTCTTTCTGGAGAGTCATTTTTCCTCTTCATCCAGTGTGTTGGACGATGTGGCGACAGCCATCGCCAGCGGACCAAGCGGCACCAGCGGCCTGAGGCGATCCGCATCAATCTGGATGGCCAGGGCGTTATCCGCCGGCGGCGTGGCACTGACGAAGCTTTGCAACGACGTACTATATGATTGCCGGTGCATATCCCGTTCGGTGGCACGATTAAAGACCACTCCTTCCAGATGGGCACCCACGGATGCCAGATAATCTGCCGCATGGCCGGAAAGATTGCGGCTTTCACCGCGGGCCACCACCATCAGTACGCCATCGGCCTGGCTGGCCAAAAGCGCGGATTCCAACGACCCCAGAACGGGACCGGTATCCACCAGCACCATATCATAGTTCTCTTTGGCGTGCGCAAGCATGGCCCGGATAGACGCCGGTGACATGCGGGCACCATGATGCGCTTTGGCGCGGCCCAGAGGCAGCACATCAAGATTATGAACTTTGGTATGCACAACACATTCATCCAGCGGCTTGCCGGCGACGGCATCCATGAGACCGCGCTTGCTGATTCGCTGCGTCAGTAAGGCCTTGTCAAGCATAGCCTGATCGATAAAGCCGAGATTCAGAAGTTCCGAGCCAATGGGACGTTTGGATTCCGCGGCGGCGGAAAGAGCCTCCGTGAGCTGCTCGCGGGTAATCATTTTAAGTTTAACCAAAACGTCCCCGAGCCGCTGGCTGCGGAGAATGCCCATGCGATCAGTTAATTGCCCACCGACCACATCGGCGTCGATAAGCAATGTTTTGATTCCGGATGCGGCGTAGGACATGCCCAGTGCCACGACCATACTGGTTTTTCCGGTGCCGGAGGTAGGGCTGGTGATGGCCATCGCCTGACTGCCACCATGATGAGGGTGAACCTGCAGCAATCCGCGAATCCGGTGGATACTGTGCGCGCCGATGGCCAGTTCAAGCGGCGTGGCGGTGCCATCCGAGGGCAATTGCGGTACCGCGCCAAGCACACGATAAGAATTCAACGTGGTGATCTGCATATCACCAATGCTGCGCAGGTTGCCACTCATAAGACCTATAAGCAGAATGCAACCGAAGCCAATGACAATGCCTCCAAGCCCGGCGGCGGCGGCGGCGGCCAGTCGCAAATGCTTTGAGTTGGTGGTTGGCGCAGCCGGGAAATCACCGGTACTTTCAATGCGGATTCGCCCGCCGGTGGCGGATTCCATGTTAATGGCATCCATACGGGATTTAATCTGATGCAATTCCTGGCGCAAATCCAGGCTTTGCGTCTGGAGTTGTTGCACCTTGGCATAGACGCTGCCCAGATCCAGCGTTTGGGCTTTAACGGATTCATAGAGAAGGTGCAATTGGCGTTCCCGCGCCTTGAGTAAAGCCAGTGACATCGGACCACCAGGCGTGGTGGGAGTCATGGCGGAGCCTTTTCCGGATAATCCGGCCTGATAACTGCGCATTTCATCACGCAGAGCATCCAAGCTGGATTGCAGGGTCATGATGCGATGATTGTTTGGGCCCAGGCCTGAAAGTTCAAGTTCTTTAATCGATTTTTTCAATTCCAGCGCCTGCATCTCAAATTGCGCAATTTGCGGATCGTACACGGGAGCCGGCGGCGCAGTGGCAACCTTTTTTCCACTCTTTGTTCCGGTGGTCGTACCGAAGCCGGAACCCGCTTTGGCCAACGCAATGCGGGCTTCCTGCCATTGGGTCTCCAGGTCATCCATCAGACCGAGTTTGTAGTTGTAAACGGTACCCAGACCATCGGCACCGTATTGGCTGGATAACGCGGCAATCTGATCCTGATCGCTTTGCAATTCATTTTGTAAAACCGTCTGCCGATCGCGCAAGGCACTGATTTGCAGGCTTTGCGTAGCGGAATCGCCATGACTGTAAAGCTGCCGATAGGCGTCAATAACAGCGTCGGCACCAATTTGCGCCACTACCGGGTCTTTGCTGGTGTAGCTGACATAAATCAACTCACTGCCGCGTTTATGCTTGACGGTTAATTCCCGGGCAAACGTCGCTTTGGCGGCGGCATCCATGCCGCGGTGCAGGGCCTGCCATTTTGGATTCTGCATCGCCAGATCAATGGTCCGGGAGCTCATAATCAGAGCAGTCTGGGAATTGATGTACGCACTGAACATGGGCATGGCTTCATTCTGTGAGGTTGTATACAGAATGCGGGGCAAATACGGCAAGATACGCACCAGGCCGGTGCTGGTATAGACCAGTTTGATACTTTTATAAGCCACAGCCGCCCCGGCCATGGCCAGCACCATACCCAGAAGAATGGCCCAATGATAGCGCCCCGTAAGCAGCCGATGAATCAGCAGCAACGGGTTGGCCATGGGCTCGGCGGAATCGGAAAATTGCGCCGGACCGGGCATCATTTCCGGTCGTAACGAGCTTGGCATAACATCCATGTGATCATTTTGCGGATTCATTGGACACCCCATGTAAGATTGCGATAATGAGCTTCCAATTGGCACCAATCAGGTCGTGAAATACCTGCATCCGATCAGCGGGAAGCATGTCGCCGGGAAGAGTTAGTTCCACCTGCGCGGCCCCAAAAACACGTTCATTGAAACTTCCGGAATCATGGAGAAATTCCCTTTCAGTGGCGAGAAATTTGCCATCCGGCATGATAAAAAAATCATCCACATATATATGCGATTCCGTATCAAAAGCCCCGCGATGAAATTTATATTCCATTCCGGTAATCGGGGTTTTATCTATTACCCAGGTTTTGGCCGTTGATTTATCCAATATCCAGCCGTTGCCCGGATAGCAATTCGGCGGATAGTGGCCGGAAAGATTGCGGGTATCCGAGCAGTCGATGACCATTAAGGTAGCCTGCTCACCGGTTTTAGCGTTGACAAAGTTGCGGCATAAATCCACATTGGGTTGCAGCAGATGCACCGCGGAAAGTGGCAATGGGACATCACGGCCGATCCAATGGCCAAACGTCTTCGGCATCTGTTCCGCCAGAGACTGGACATGGGCGAGATATCGCCCCGCCTGCTTGGGCGGCTTTTCAAAATAGGCGCGGGCTTCAATGGCCGCGAGCAAAATAACACAGGCCAGTGCGGGTACCCAGGCGCGCCAGCGTATGTCTTTAGGTAAAGTTGTATGTTGGTTTTGCATAACCTTAACCTGTCCAACGCCGAGCCAGGTCCAGCGTTTGGCTACTCGTAGGCCTGTCCGTAAGGAGCGACAGGCACCGCGGCCCAGCGCAGGAGCCGCAGGATGGACCAGAACAACAAAAAAGCAACCGGCAGCATCAACCATCCGGCAACATTGTGGAATGTTTCGGCGGTTGCATGGCGGTAGGTGCCGAAGACCCACACCGTAGGCACCAGACGGATAATATTGCACAGCAACGCCACGGCGGGACTTAAAACCAGAAAAATCGCTCTAGCCCAGCGATTCATAGGCGTGCTGAATGTGAACGTTGCCACGAGAACCATCAGCGCAATGGCCATGCGCATGCCGTCGCACGCTTCCGCTATTTCCACTTTTACGCCTTTGACAATCAGCACACTGCCCGCGCGGGAAACCGGCACACCAATAATCTCAAGCACCTGCTGACTTAAGACCGCACTAAACCGTTCCAGCGGCACGGTAATAGACTGCCGGACTGTCGCCGGCACCGGCACGAGAAAAAGCAACATGAGAAATGCGGGAAAAAACTTCCGTATAATATCTGTTCCCAGAACGGCAATCACGGCTCCAAAAGCCATCAAAAGTGATCCGAAATGCCAGAAAACAGCCATGCCATGGTCAACGCCAAAATTACTGGTAGCCGCCCCCAAAAGCAGCACAACAGGCCCCAGCCAGCGACCTTGCAGGCAGCATTCGCGCCAGCGAAAACGACGCACAAAAATCAGCCAGAGTGCCAAAAACGGTACCAATAAAATATGGCTGGAATCCTGATCATCTATCGCAATAGAAAAAATATCATGCCACGCCCGGTGCTGCACCAGGATGGTTAGAAATACCAGCACGCCTGCCGCCAAAAGATAGACCGGCTTAATGCGATCGCGCGGGGCAATGGCGTGACGTTTTATTGGCGACAGATATGGTTCCATTATTTTTCGCCTCGACGTTTTTCACCACTTAGGTCAGGGAGAGCACGGCGGATTGCTGAGATTCAGGGGCAAGAGTTGTTTGTAGGCCTTTATAGCCTCCGTGAACTCTGGGGTGGATTAATTTTGGGCAAAGCTCCGCTATTGTCGCTTGCGCAATTTCTTGGCGCAAAGAGATCTGGGGAACGAATTCCCCGAGTTTGCGGTGGCACGTATATTTGAAACGTCTATGCCGCTCGAATGCCACCTTTAACGTTCACTACGGCTGCCGGAGCATCCTCCAGGATCACCAGCAGGTCGGTGTCTACCTCCATACTGATCGCCTGGCCAAGAATTTCAACTTGCAACACCAGGCGATCTCGTTTGAGACGACTTTCCACGACACCGCGTACCCCCTGCAGCGGACCAGATTTTACCTCAACGGGCACACCAGCCACAAGGTGCGGATGGCGGTCAAATCGCTGATCGGCCCGCAAAGCCCGCGTCAGACTGCGCAGTTCCTCTTCCAGTTTAGCTTGATCAAACACTGGAATAATACGCACCAGACGGTTCGTACGATCCGCGGCATACGCATCCTGAAGAGCACTGCGGACAAAAACATATCCGGGAAAAAGCGGCAGCTCTGATTTTATTTTACGTCGGCCATAATAAGTTGTTTTTGCCACCAGCGGCAAAAGATGTTCAATCTGGCGCTCTTTGAAGAAATCACAGACAACCTTTTCCTGCCTGCTCTTGGTCTGAAGTACAAACCATTTACTTGTGTCAACGCTTTGAACCGGTGTTGGCGGCGCAACGACCATTTTGCCGCCAGAAAACGAAGTCGTCAAGCCGGAAGCCATCGTCTGCGGAATAGGTTCCGGACAGGCCTTTGCGGAATCAGCGAATTGGGTAAATTCATCTGTATTCATTGTGTCCTGCTGCATGGTTCTCGGTCCCGCATCCCTTTCCTGTTTATCGAACATTATGTCAACGATAAATCACCCTGATTTATGGACTTCGCTGATGTATTCGGACATTCCAGCCAACGCTCATTACTTTATCGGTTCAATTTCTGAATAAAAATTACGAAATCAGGACTATTCATGCATTGATGCGTAAAAGTCCGATAATTATTTACTACCCTTTTTACAATGCTGCCCCAAAGGCATGGGAATCGCCATCCAACTAAACTATTGGCCATCCGAATTCTCTGCAACAATTTAAAGCCCACCAAATTAGACATCCTTGCTCTCCAATGTCCATCTCAATACCCCAGATTGCCTGCCCATCGACAATCCGATTACCTCATTATAGCAAATTACATTGCGACAAACCAACCCAATGGGCGTCACCATTCTGATTATCTCCAGCCGGTAGCGTTCTCGCCGCTTCACTAACAGGCTTTCCAACGACCCCATGTAACCGAAGCAGCCGTCTGTTAATTTTTGTAAAATAGTGTCTCCGGGCTCATTCGGAATTAGAATGGAATATTACGGTGCGCAACACAATGGCATGGTATTTATATCATTGAGGAACTTTTATGCGGCTGCGGCGTTTTTTCGATATCTTCAATTGCGTATTGATAAAATATCTTTTTATTTTAACAGTAATACTGTTGGCTGGCGGTATTAGCCGCGGTGCCAATCTGGCATCGCTGGTTAATCCTTTTATCGGCACCGCCGCCGGAGGCAACATTGTTCCGGGGGCCATATCGCCCTTCGGTATGGTGGAATTAAGTCCGGATATGGACGTCAGTGGATTCTACGTCTACGGAGAGCATCATATCAGCGGTTTCAGCATGACCCACATGAGCGGCTGTGGCTGTCCCAATTATGGTGATGTGTTTTTTACTGCCACCACCGGAGCAGTGAAGGTGCAGCCAAAGCAGTACGGTTTTGATTTCAACCACCGGCAGGAAGCCGCCTCACCCGGCTATTACCGGGTGTTTATGAAAACCTGGGGCATTAACGCGCAGTTTACCGCGACCACCCGATGCGGTATGGCAAAATTTACATTCCCCGCTGGAAAGCAGGGCAATATCCTTATTCCCATCAGTCATGCGGCCAACCCCACTATTGGCTCGAACATTCATATTAACAACGACCACACCATAACCGGATCGGTTACCAGCGTAACAATGGTCGGAACCAACCTGCCGGTGACGGTCTATTTTGTCATGAAGTTCAGCGCGCCATTCAAAACGTATGGCGTATGGGAAGGC
>JAJYGE010000206.1 GCA_021785155.1 Planctomycetota bacterium | reverse complement strand
GCGCTTCAGGGGGGGCGGGGCTCATGAGCCGCGGAAAGCTGTTGCAGCCGGCGATTATGTTCGCTGGGCGTTGCTTCAATGGGGCCGCGGCTCATGAGCCGCGGAAAGGTAGAATCCGCCGTGCAAAAAGCAGAGCATATTATGCTTCAATGGGGCCGCGGCTCATGAGCCGCGGAAAGTTCCGCTCCCCGGCTGTTTGAATATCGGCAAACGGCGGCTTCAATGGGGCCGCGGCTCATGAGCCGCGGAAAGGGGTGATTCGTGTGATATTGCAGTTGCCGCTGTAGGGCTTCAATGGGGCCGCGGCTCATGAGCCGCGGAAAGCATTCTGGCTGATATGAGCCAGTACTTCGTATCCACGCTTCAATGGGGCCGCGGCTCATGAGCCGCGGAAAGCGCTGGGAACTACGGTTGATTCACAGCCATGAGTAAGCTTCAATGGGGCCGCGGCTCATGAGCCGCGGAAAGCCTAACTTCTTTTTTGGAGCCGACCATGGAACACGTTGCTTCAATGGGGCCGCGGCTCATGAGCCGCGGAAAGCAAATCGCCCGGCATACCAGTTCCGGACAATGCCGCTTCAATGGGGCCGCGGCTCATGAGCCGCGGAAAGCCTGGCGTCATCGCGCCAGAAGCCTTTGACCTCGTGGCTTCAATGGGGCCGCGGCTCATGAGCCGCGGAAAGCGCGGGCTTCGCAAGTGCTGATTATACACGACTTTACATCGTGTTTTGCGAGTGCGAAAGCATTAGCCACGCACCGGTGCCTGCGGCTAATGATTTTGGAAGTCATAAAGGCTGCTCCTGTAGTAACTTACGGCTCTGCGAGCACGCCCGGATACCCCCACCACCACTGGCGCACTCGCACGGCATATTATGTACTTTTCAACGAACATTCCGCCGAGGCGGCCCTTCATCCGCGCCGCCGGGCGTTAAAAGATGGCGGCATTATATCACTGCAATCGGATTACAACACCCCCCGGGAATCGTTAAGCGTGGCGTTGGGCGTGGCAATTTTTTCGGGCGAACAGCGAAATCAACGGCATAAATGTCGGCGCGTAGGGAATGGTTTGACCTGGAAACTCGCACCCCGGAGCCCTGCCCGGATTTATTGCCACGCCCGTGGTGTTTCATCACGCATGGATTCCCAACGCTATACCACGACCATTCCCGATTGCATCTTGGGTAAACTTTCTCCCAGCACGGCGACAGCATCGCGCGCGGATTGCTCATCCGCGCCAAGATCAATAATGATGCACTGGTCGGCTTTCAGGTTCAGTTCCGCCTCCAGTTCGCTTTGCATACGCACGCGATCAATTTCCTTGAGCACACAGAAAAAAACTGAATATTGCCAATGTTCGCCGTAGCCTTTCATGGCCCGGAAAATCCGACGCCAGCGCTTTTGATCGGAAATATCGTAAGTCACCAGATAACATCGCCGCATAAAATCCCCCTTACCGCGTTGTCAAAAATGCAAGCGTTGCGATATCGCCCACCAGCCAGGCGGAAATCATCCGCGCATGAAGCATCATCATGCGGCGATAGCTCAGGCGATATTCAAACACCGGATGGGTCACCTCGGTATCCATCCGGCGGCCCCACGCGCCAAAGAAACCACCCCGCCCCGCATCCGTTAATGAACAGCCTGCCGCGGTCTGTAAAAAATGTCCTTCCGTTAATTCGCCGCGATTAAAGGTGGAAATAGCGATGGAGTCCGCGATGAGCGGGCGAAACGGTTCCATCAAGTCCAATGCCAGAGCGGGTTTCCCGGGGCGCGGCTTATGAAACGCCCCAACCATCGGTTCCAGCCCGGCCAGGCGCAACGCGGTAACACACTCATGCACCAACATGGTGTATCCCCAGGATAGTACGGCGTTGACCGGATCGGGCGGTGGACGGCGCTGCCGACCATTGGCCTGAAAAAGTTCTGAAAAGGGCGGAGAGAAAATTCCTCCGAAGTTGGCGAAATAGATGGCCGCCGCCTGGCCCTCCAGGCCCAGCAGACTTTCGGCGCTGGCGCAGGCCACCGCCCGTTCAGCCAGGGATCGCATGTCCTCAGTCGCGCGCGGATCAAGGTCTTTACGATTGCGCATCAGAATCGTGCGTTGATTGCTGATCTTTGCCGCGACCAAAGCGCGTGATAATTCCAGTGCCGTAGTTGGGTCGGCGAACTTCCGCACCTGTGCCTGACGAATCAGCGCGCTGACGGGATTCATGGGATCGGTCATGGTAATAAGTCGGCCAGCCGCGGATAAGAATGCCACAGGGATATTTTGGCCCGCCAATGCGGTTAATGCCTGCGTTGAAACCTGCACGCCTCCGAGCACACCCAAAGATTCCAGATTGGCCAGTGGAATTTCCCGCGCGAGTTTGCCGTCTTTATCCGTGACCCGCAGCGCCATTCCGCGCACACTGATATGCACGCCTTCGCGCTGGGCCACGAGGTGAATGGCGTCATCCCGTGGCGGCCAGAGTTTGCGTGGACTGATGGCGTTGGCGCGTTCAAAATTAACCTCATCCGGCAGGCAGAACGGTTGCAGGGAACAGCGTGGACATTTTGAATCATTAACCAGCGGCGCTGGCCGCGGGCCTGCGGCGCAGTCGCGGGCGGCTTGCAGTGTGGCCAAGGCCTCATGGCGTAAAGCGTCAATGACGGGCAGCTCAATGCGGCGGCGCTCGGTGGCGTAGTACAGGGTAATTTTGGGAACTTCGTAGCCCGCCTCTTCCAATAAAATAGCCTGCAAACCAGCCTGTACACGATCCGTGGGCCAGGGCGTGGCGGGCGGTGGGGCCGCATCGGGTTCCGATTCGCCGGGGTCATCCGGTGGCGGCGGTGCGGAGGCATATTGTGGCCGGCCCTTGCGGTATTCTACCGGCACCGCGACATTGCCATTGATTTCCGCGAGGTCCAATGTTGCCGTCAGGCCCAGCTTGGCACTGGTCAACGCCAGGCTGCGCAGAGATTTGGGTTTATCCGGATCAGGTGGCAAGGCATCGTTGTTCGGGGCATCACCATCGGCCTGGGGCGCGTGCCCGTTGTCGGCGGCGCTGGGTTTGTCCACGCGCTTGTGCACAGCCTTGCCTTTTTCGGTATCGGCATTGGGATAATAAACGCCTTCGACTTCCATGAGGTAAAACAATCGCGGGCAGTATGCGAATTCCGCGACGTGTCGCGCCGGCCATAAGTATTCGTCCATATCCCAAACTCCCTGCGATAAATCGCCATGCAACATCACATGTTGCCACGACAGCGCGTGTTAGAACGAGTCGGCGGAGCCGGTGGCAGTACACGGTACGATGCGTATCTATATCAAGAATAGAACATGTATGAGGGTAATAGCAAATATTTTGTAATTATGGGACACAATGGCCCGATAATGTGTTGGTTAATGGGGATTTGGAAATTGAAGTCGGAAGTCGCACCAATGCGGAAAAAGTGGCCGCGAATGTTTACATCGACGGGCGGATGCGTGGCAAAATCAACAGCGCGCGACATAAATATCGGCGCTAAGACAGCGTGTTGTCAGGATGTTATCATGTTGTCCATCGATATAGATATTCCACGGTAAAAATGAAGGGAGAATCAATGTGGCCGCATGACAAACCCATTATCGCGTGGCATTTTATTTTTTGCACATACGGATTTTGGTTGCCCAATGACCCGCGTGGTTCATGGTCGCGGTTTGTTCGATCACCCGATATTTTCGCGGCGGGCGGGCCGGCGACCGGGGGCGGCAATATCCGCCGATCAGTTGCGGGGGCCGGTCATAATGTCGCCGCGCGATTACTCGCCAAACAAGCGCTGTATCATCCGCCGGTGCGTTTGACCGGATTGCAGGCGCTGGCGGCGGTGTGCGGAATAGAGGCCGCGGTTCGGGAAAAGCAACATGTGGTGCGGGCGCTGGCGGTCATGCCGGATCATGTACATATCGTGATGGATGTCCATCATTTGTCATCAGCGCATGTTGCCCGGCACCTGAAGGCCCGGGCCACGCAGTCGATGAGCGCGGCCGGAATTCACCCATTGGCCGCGTTGGCCGACGACGCCGGAAGAATGCCATCGCCCTGGGCCAGAAATCACTGGTGTGTGTTTGTGCATTCAACAGAGTTGGAGCATGTGATTCGATATGTGGAAAACAATCCCATCAAAGCCGGTTTGAAGGCACAGCGATGGAATTTCGTAACGCCCAGCCATTAGCGCCGGCATTTATGCCGCTGGTGATTTTTTCTCATTGCCGGTCAACGGCGGCACAAACCCCGAATCCACAATGCCGCCCGGCACCAATGATGATGGGGCCGGGGACGCGGGTTGGGAATGTCAGACGGGCGTGAACCAAAGTGAACCTGTCCAGATGGTCCGGCCGGAAGTAGCCGATATGACGGCCCTGGCGGTCATGTTTATATGCGGGCAGGCAGTGCGGAAAATTAGGCACGGCACTCCATGTGAATTCACAGGGCTGTTCAATACCGCTTTGCCGCAATGCGGTTTCCAGCAACTTTTTAGTTTTGGCTGGCTTATGATCGTCATGGCCAGGAAGAATGATGGGAGTAACCGTTGCCCAGACATTAGATTGCTTGATGTATTGCGCGGTTACACCACGCAAGCGGTGGAGGATCGGGGCGATGCCGCCCCCCTCGCGTTTCAAAGTGTGGCCATCAAGTTGTTCAGCAAGATGTGCAAGGTTGGCATCTTCTC
Source organism: Planctomycetota bacterium (assembly GCA_021785155.1). The sequence goes on along the minus strand of JAJYGE010000206.1, from coordinate 6,747 downwards.
CGAAAGGCGCGACGATCATCACGCGGCGAATATTGCAATCGGCGTGTTCGTGTCCGATGGAGGGCAGTGGTATATATGAAAATTGTTTATGATCGTCGTTGCCATTGCGGTGCCCGGCCACGAACGTTTCAATCCATTTCGCGGGGTCGGGAACACCGGGCGGATACGCTTCCATTGCACTGATTCCGGCGTGCCGAACCATGCCGGCGACGTGGATTAATTTAGCCTGCGGTTCCGGCGAAAAGTCACCTTCCGCGTCGCAGAGGATAAAACATTCATAGGGTCTTCCAAGTGGCCGTTCGGAACTGGTATAAAGAACGGTATCAAAAGCCATTGGCTTTCGCACCGATCTGAGAATACCGTCATTTCCGATGCGTTCGAGCGCGGACTGATGGGCGTGCAGCAGGTCGCTAAGCGATTGATCGCGCGGAACGCGAAGCATGCCCTCATCGCGGAAGGTGCCGGCCTTGGGCAGCCAGCGAATCCCGTTGATGGTGCCAACCTGTTCTTCCGTAATGGAGCGGGCGTCGGCGAACGCCATATCAATGCCCAAGCCGAGGCAGATTAGAGATCGCGCCGCCTCAATGATGCCATCGATTTCCCCGGCGGCGGCATCATATTCCCAGAGGTAGTGAACCACCGGATCGGCAAGCATGATCGTGGGGCGGAAGGTTTTCCCGGTCAGGCGATCCTGCCGGTCCGGTTTCTTATCGCCATCATTGTTGGGGACATATCGGGTGATGATTTGGCCGGGTGTTGAAGGCGGCGTGATAATGATCGGCGGAGCCTGCAATTCCAGCCAGCGAAGTGGTTGAGCCAGTTTATCAAGCTTACCAGCGCGTGCGGCACCGGCCACCAGCGCCTGAAACAGCCGGTAGGGCGATGGCGGCCACTCCGGCGGCCCGTCGTGGCCCAGCAGGCCGTGGTAACGGTCGTCCAGCCAGTGGACGGTGATGTGGAGGAATTTGGTCAAGGGGCTGCCTCGACATTAGAACTGGTGCCTTCGGGAGGAACGCTGCCGGAATCGGCGATTGTCTTGGCCCTCTTATCCTTTTTCTTCTTCTTATCGCTCTTGTCCGCGTCGAGCCAATCCTTAAGCGTTTTAGGGTCAAAGGCGATTGGCGCTGGGTAGTCTTGTGCTACGCCAAACTGTTTTGCGGCAATCTGCGCGAAGCCGAGCACATTTGCGGGGTCAAGCTTGTAGTCTGTGCGTCGGCCACTGCGCGCTACGAGTTGCGAGGAAGATGGCTTTTCCGAGTTCAGCGTCAGCAGGCAACCCTGCCGCAAATTCAGATCCGGTTCGGCGGCCATCGCGATGAGACACAACCCGAGGATGTAACGTTGCAGCTTCGGTGTCTCTTCGGATGTAGGGCCGCGCAGGCAACGTAAAGAGGCTAGATTTAGGGAGGCGTCGCGGACGATTTCACCGTTGACCTGTACCCCTCCTATCACGTGCACTGGCACATCGGCCAAACCAACATCGGCCGGTTTTTCCGCAAGGCCGTCCGGCAGAAGTTCTTCGCGTTGGTAGTTGATAGCGGGAGTGTACTGGGCCGAGCGCCTGAGTTGAACCACGTTTCTGGCCCGAATAATCGAATTGATAAGTCGTGGAATCTTGATTTGGCTGTCACGCGAATCCCACGCGCCGAAGACCAAGGATGTTGGTGCGAGTTTTGCGAGAGTGACGGCATTATGTTTTCCGAAATCTGCGAGTGCACCCTTAATGGTAGGCCCAAGTTCGGTGCCACGGAATGCGGCGTCGGCAATGCGATGGCCGATCTCCAACAGGTTGCGAATCAATCCATCTTTGAATTTAATTTGGACCTGGGGAACCAGCGTTTTGTACCTGTCGGAAGCAAACATCGGCTCCAGGCGGTTCGCCTGGGATGGGATGCTGTCAAGCACGCATACGGAGGCGGCCCCGTCACCATCGATGTTGTAAACCGGGGGATCCCCCGGTTTCTGCGACGGGTTTGCGTAGCTGGGTGGAAAAATTATGTCGTCCGGTTGAGTAGCCGGTACAAGGTATTGCCGGATTACCAGTGCTACCGGCCCGTCCTCCTTCAGCCAGTTGTCGTGTTGTTCGATCTTCACGTCAGACATTGTGTAAATCTCCTTGTATAGGTGTTGCTGTTCCAAATGCGGCATACTGGCCGCGCGAATTTATCTCAAATTTGTAGGTGCTTCCTTCTGACCCAATAGCGCCACATGAAGCGGCTGATGCAATCATAGGGGATGCAGGTTCCGGCCAAGTCGAATAAGAAAACGCTCCCTCCTTCGCTAATCTCCTAGGACGGAATCGCTGGAGTCCGATTGCCGCCAATAGTTCCGTCGCGGGGGAGGAATCCACTGCCATCCCCTGGGTGTTTGGTGAAAAACCCAAATCCTGGGCCTTCCAGGCTGCGGCGGAATCGAACCCAAAGCGACCAGTCAGGGGCATCACGTTGTTAAAGATATCCACGGAATCGTCCGTGCCGTTCATTCCTGATACAATCACTCGTAGTGCAGTCCGCAGTTGCTCCCAAATACGGAACGGGGTCTGTTGCCCCGACCACAGATTCCAAGGTGTGTTTCCAACCGCTTGTATTTGTCCCTGCTGCAAGCTGGCTCGCACCCAAAAATCTAAGATGACCGGCCGTAGCGCTCCACCATCCAAGATCACTGCCAGCGGGGCGATAATCGGTCGCACGGTTAGGTCGTTGGAAATATGGGCAAGCTCCACCGGCGGATCCATAATAACCCTTAAAAGCAAATCGGAAATGCTGCCCGCGAACCATAGCCTGAACTGCTGCTTGTCAAACCACCCCTCCGCTCCCGGCCAGAGGCGGTCGGCCAGTTCCAGTAATCCGCAACAGGCGAAAAATTGGCCGGGGTTGGTCAGGTCGACTGGGACGGTGATGTTGGGCTTTGGATTACTCACTTATTTTTCCCCCCGTTGTCTTCCGCCGAGGCCAGCGCATCGGCGCAACGCAGTAAATTTTCCAGCCATGCTAACCGCCAATGGCCATATTTGCGCTGCAATCGCGCAAATCGACGCATCGCTTCGGTGGCTATTTCAGGCGATTTTGCGCGGGCATACGGATCAAATCCGCCTTTGGGAAAGTGTGGCCGCGAGCGGCCATGGTGCGTGGCGATCAGGTGTGCCGCAAGGTCGAATATTTCCGGGTCAGGATTTTCGCCATGGCCGTCGCTAAACTCGCGCAGGGAACCGAACTCATGGCGATAATTGCCGGCAATGAAGCGCATGCGTCCGCCGGACTTCGCCAGTGGATCCTCCATGCTGCCATTGACGGCGCTTTGCCATATTTCACGCTTCTTGCCTTGGTCGTGCCATTTCGCTGCTAATTGAAGGGCGGCGGCAATGGGTGCTTCCAGCCCAAGATTTTTGGCGATTTCGTTGGCATGTTTCTCGACCGCGGCGACGTGATCCGTGAGCCTCGGACCGGCCTGCGAAATTGAACCCCTCAAGCATGCCTGCTTCTCGACTGCGGCGACGTGATCCGTGGGCCCCCGCTTTTGTAGTCCAAGTTCTGGACGTTCACGTTTTGGCACCATGCTGATAAGCTGGCGCACGGAATCGTCAGACGATGGCAGTTCCAGCACGAACTCGGAATAATCATCAGAATCCTTCGGTTTTTCGCCGCAAAGCGCTTCCACTGATTCGCCCACTTTGATCCGCCGATACCGGCGGTCGGTTTCTGGTAGTTGTTCGTCGGCCACATCTGGGGCCTTTGCGACTATTTCGGCGTTGGAATCCGGTTTCGGATTTGGTGCCGCTGAATCCAGCAAGCCGCGTCTGCGTTCAATGCCGCCGAAAGATGCGGGAAGAATGATGTCAGCGTTGAGAATATCCCGTACTTGCTTCTTTTCAAGGCGTTGCATTAATTCCTTGATCTTGATGACCCGCAGTCCGCCTTGATTGATCACGCAGGGGAGGTTCGCGGTATCTTTCTGGAGCTTGTCGCCCAATTTTGCCCACCGCTCCGACAACAGATTCGCTGCCTTATCCGTTGGAATGGTCAGCGTTTCATGCGGCAGCACGCGGTGGGCATCAAACCATTCCTCGATATCATCAATGTTCAGATCACCGAATCCAGGCACATCCAGTTCCGCCCGCCAGGCGATGGTGGTTTCCGGAAGGTCAACGGAAATGCCGCGCAGCCAATCGGCCACCGGTGGTCGGCCCGGCATGGGTTCCGCGATGGTGGTCATGGACCAGGCATCAAGGAGAATGTCGGCCACTTCAACGATTTTAGGTTTAGGCGTCAGCGCGTCGTCAGGTTTTTCCAGATCGGCAAATGCTTTCGGGCTGGCGTCCAGTGAGCCACCGGGATGTTTTGGAAGCTGCTTAAGGATTTCAAGCGTTTTGGTTGAGGCGGTGTCATAGGTGTGTGCAGGGGCACTGGCTTGCTCTTTGTTTTCGCGCGATTTTTTCTTTCCCTCTTTTGGCTTACCGGCGAAAAGGTGCACCTCCGCGACATCGTTGCCGCGGCGATTCACACGCCCAAGCCGCTGAATTATGGAGTCCAACGGAGCGGAATCGCATACAAGGTGATCGGCGTTGAGATCGAAGCCTACTTCGCCGGCACTGGTGGAAACGAGAATGGCCGGAGCCCCATTGGCTCGATTCTCGGGATTTAAAAATCGTTGCATTACCGGTGTGTTTATCAGTTCATCGCGTTCTAGGCCACGCATCGTGCCGGTAAGAATTTCGACTACGCGCTCGGCGGGTTTGTTTTCTTTGCCGCGGATTTTCTTGATTGTATCGGCTATTTTGGTGGCATCATCCGGGGATCGCACGAAGATTACAATGCGGGAGTTATCCTTCGCGAGTTCCGCCACCTTCTTTACAATATCAGCGTTCACATCCGCAACGGGTTCGTGCAAGTGCAGATGCTTTTCCGCATGGTAACGTTTGACAATAACGTTGCTCTCCTTGTCGCCATCCAGGTCGGCCGGCGTGAGTTGGAATGCGGATTCGCGATCCTTGCCTACGGTCGCGGACATGCGGACTACCCGCATCGGCTTACCATGCCCATGTTGGAACGAGCCATCGCTGCCAATATCACGCACCAATTTTGCAAACGGCTCGCTAAGGTGGGCCTCGTCCAGGATCAAAAGTGAATCCTGCCCCAGCAGTCCGGCGTCCAGCGGGCGCTTTCTATAGGAGCTGCGATAACCGCTGAAAAGCAAGCGACTGCCGATCATATCCACCGTACCAATGATGATCGCAGGCTTGGATAGGTCGCGAACCCAATCGCGATTATCGGCAAACTGGCCACGGAGGGTGGAAACGGCCAAACCTTCCGCCAGCCCAAGCCGATGGCAAATTTCGATCAAGACATTTGCAAATTTCTGCTTCCGTTCAACTAATTGCGGCTTCCGTTTAGCCGTTTCTACAAATCCCTTCGCATCTAAATGTGCCAGCAAAAATGCAATATCCATCGCGATATCGGTTGCCTGGTCAACGACAGTGCGCCGATCAACAACGTAGACCAAACGGGTGGGAAGTAGATTCGGACTTTTTTCGGCCAATTGCTTCGCACGCGCAATAAGCCAGATTGCCATGACGTTCGTTTTGCCCATGCCGGTGGGCAAATCGATAACGGGCTTTACGTCACCAGCCAACCACTCGTCATAAAGCCGACACTGCCACCGCAACGGTTTATATCCCGTAAGCGCCTCAAACATCTTCCCGAAATCCGTCATCGGTTGATCCTGACTTTATTTTCTTTGCGACTGCGTCGGCATTATGCGCTGCATGGTACACCTTGGCAAACGGGGTTGCCTGGCGTGGAGGTTAGTCATGGTTGGCGTACTTTTTTCCGGCCATGTAACTTCGCATTGCCATACCTTTCTGCACTGCACAACTAAAGTATAGCGGTATTATGTGCGATATGTCAAATATAGAAAAAGTTCCTTTAACCTCCAAACATAATTAACATTTGAATTATGTGCTTTAAGGTGCTATCATTCTTTTATGAGCCAAGTTAATTCATTGGCTCAAAGTCCGCGGACAGGATGCGGGATGGCTGCGGGCTGGGGTGAAGTTTCACTCGCCAACGTTGAGGTGTTTCATCAATGGTTACAATGACCTCACCAGTGCGGTCCGCGAAGGTGACTGGCTTGTCAAAAAAAAAGCCGGTCATGTCCGATTTGTGCAACTGGAACACTTTCCCCGGAGATCAGCAATTCGATGCGAACGGCTGCCGAGAAAGCACCCGAAGAATAAGCTGGAGCGTCGCCTGTGCGAGAGTTCAACATGGAATCGACTCCGAAAAATGCGGATGAGCGCGCCTGGGCTTACGCATCCGTGCGAGGTCTCAAAATCCGCGACGCATTAGGCCGCGGGCTGCATGGATGCGTTCTTTCCAGCAGCGGTCGAACCGCGATCAAGGCACACAACACCGATACATCATACACCCGCGAACTGGCTTGTTACAACCGGCTGCGTGAGCGGAATATATCCGAGATTTGCGGCCACCATGTTCCGCAATACATTGGTTGTGATGATACGTTGTGGGTCATCGAAATGGCCATTGTCACCCCGCCATTTCTATTGGATTTTGCCGGCGCTTATCTGGATTGGCCGCCGGAATTTCCACCCGAGACGATGGAATATTGGCATCACGAAAAGCAGGAACAATTCGGCACGCGCTGGAAGGAGGTGCAAAATATTTTGGCTATGCTCAGTGAGCAGGCTGAAATATATATGCTGGATGTCAAACTAGTGCCCTGTTCCACCCG
>JAJYGE010000415.1 GCA_021785155.1 Planctomycetota bacterium | reverse complement strand
GTTTCTGCGGCGGTGCTGATGTGCCTATCGCTGCGGCAGGCCCGTCGTCTATGGAAGCGGTATCGTAGCCAAGGCGCGGCGGGATTGACCCACCGGTCCCGTGGCCGAGCGAGTAATCGACGGTTAGAGGAAGGCCTTCGTGAGCGGATTGTAAAGCGTTATCAGGAGCGGTACGCGGATTTTGGTCCGACGCTGGCGTGCGAGAAGTTGGCGGAAGGGGGTCTGGTGATCGGTCCGGATACGTTGGTGGCGTTGTTAAAGGGAGAAGTGAAACGGGGACGTGATCAGTAAATGGAAATAGCGGCGGCTTTAGAGGATTGTTGGATTGTGCTTGGAGTGGCGGCACAATGGAGTGTATTGTGATGCTTGGGTGGCCGCAGTGAGGGCTGGCCTGGGATCAAAAACTTGGACGACGTTGTGGTTGCGGCGAATGAAACAACTTGAATCGTAGGCCCGGCGGCTTTGCATCCCGTTGCAGGATTGGCGATCTTTGCGTCTTAGCGGTTCAAGAATCCGCGCAATCCGAGACAGGAGTTTATCCCGGGCGCGCCGGGGTGGATGGGAAAAGAATCCGGTTACGACATTGAACGCGGCGATGTCCGAATCGGCATTGTGCTGATCCTATCAATGCACTTTTGGATCGCCGCGGGATAGGCCAGACACTCCTGCTCAAAGACGCGCGCTGCCAGCGTTTGGGCCGTGTCGCCGGGCAGGACCGGGCAAGTTTTCTGAAGTAGAATCGGCCCATGATCGTATTGATTGTCCGCGTAATGTACGGTGCATCCGGAGATGGTTTCGCTGGCGTCAATGACCGCCTGATGGACTTTCAAACCATGCATGCCACGACCGCCGTACTTGGGCAAAAGTGCGGGGTGAATATTCAAGACGCGATTTTCATACTGTGGGGGAATCATCAGAAGTGATAAAAATCCGGCCATGACAACTAAATCCGCATCGCATTTCGATACGGTGCTGAAGATGGCCTGGGAAAACGTTGCGGTGTCGGAGAACTCGCGGCGATTAATAACGGTACCGGACAGGCCGAGTGTTTTCGCCCGGATCAATCCATAAACAGCAGGCCGACTGGAAATAACACAGGCAATCGAAGCCGACAATTGACCATTGGCGATATGTTCCGCCAGATTTTGCAGCGTGGATCCGGTGCCGGAAATCAATACCGCCAGCCGGAGTGGGGATGTTGAAACCTGATGCGTCATGAGTTTGAACTTTCCTGCGTGTGGGTAAGGACAGTGCCAATTCCTTTGGCGCGACGGGCCATGATCGTCAGTATACCACCTCCGATCCCCAGAATCACAAAAATCGCCAGGGCCTTGGGGATTATTGAATCTGGCGGGCCGGATATGGCGGCCACGCCGGGGCCAATAACTGTGCCGATCCCGATAATTCCCTCGTGCAGGCCCGCGTTGGACCCGGATCCATGACTAAGATGCATGGCATAATACAGGGAACCGGAATAGAGCAATGCCACGGCAATGCCAAAAAGAATCTGGGATAATATGAGGATCATCACCGACTGACTTAAAAGCAGTGTGACCGTTCCCATCGCCAGGCTGGCATAAGAAATCATGATCCAGTGTATGCGATAATGCCAACCGGTCCAGACGGTCGTCAGCAGAAAGCCGATAATCCGGGTGAACGTCCAGACCGAGGCCAGGGCTGTGGCCAACGCATAGGATTTAATACCCAGTGAAATTGTAATCGTGGGCATAATGGCCGTAACCGCGTTGCATGCGACATACGACAGCATGTTGGATAGCCACGCCATGTGCAGCAGGGTTTTGGATTGCCGTGACGCGAGAATGGCTTTCGTGCGTTCCAGTTCTTCGGGCGAATCTTCGGCTTGACCTACGCGAAATTCCGATTGCGGTATGGAGAAAAAAACAATAATAATCCACACGATTACGCTCAGGCCCGCCGCGACATAGAAAACGCCGGCCCAGGATAGCCACAGTGCCAGACTGCCGACAATACCACCGGCGATAAACCCCGTAACGGACCAGTTAATATTGTATAGGGTGATGCGTTTGGTTAATCGGAGCTTTCCCGGGCAGCAACTCAGGGCTGATTCAATGGCCGGCCAGAGTGGGGCCGTGGAAAAATTCAACAGCAGCAGGAAAAGAAATACTCCCAGCAGACTGCGATAGATCACCGCCGCCGCCCCGAAAAAGAAAATAGGGATACATATCAGCACCATGTACGAGGCCAATCGCCGCTGACCCAGCCGATCCACAATTCGGCCCCCCAGAATCGCGCTAAGCGTATACACCAGGCCGCCCGCGGAAGCCATGCCAAGTTGCACTTCCGCAGGCTCATGGAGTGCGTAGCCGGCAAAGAAAAACACCGCGTTGGACGTCAGGGACGCCATGAACGACGCCAGGCCGTGCGCGATATACCAGATCAACAGCGGTGGACGTCGATGTGCGACGGTGGTACTTGAAACAATATCGGGAGGGTTATATTTACTCACGGAAAAATTCCCCTCTGCCGATAGGCCCGTGAAAGGTGTTCCACCGCCACACAAAATGCGGCGGTGGAAAGATCGGTGTCATACTGGTGGGCGGCAAGGCGCACGCGCCGCGCCGCCAGCACAACGGTTTTCTGCAATTCCCGATCCACTAAATCAAGTTCCCAATGCACCCCGGCTTTGTTTTGCACCCATTCCAGATAACTGACCGTAACACCCCCGGCGTTGCACAGAATCGCCGGCAATAATGCGATACCACGCTGCCGCAAAATTTCCGCTCCCTCGGGCGTCACCGGACCATTTCCGCCCTCCGCCACCACTGCGGCGTTAAGCCATTGGGCCACCTGACTATTCACCATTCGCTCCAATGCCGCGGGTATGAACACATCCACTTCCGTGCGATAAAATGCTTCGCGGTCAATTGCTTCCACTCCCGCCGCCTGGAATTTGGCCACGCCGCCGGTCTTCCGCACATGTTGGCATAATTCCTGTATCGGCAGGCCGGCCACACTGCGCAACGCGGCGGAATGATCCATGACGGCAATGAGTTTTGCTCCCTGCGCCGCAAGCGCTTGCGCCGTATAGCTACCGACATTTCCAAACCCCAAAATGCTGAAGCGTAATCCGGCGGCTTTAAGCCGAAACTCCGGCAGCAGTTCCAGCAGTACATAGCAAAGCCCCTGTCCGGTCGCCTTTTCACGTCCTTCGCTGCCGCCGCAGCCGATGGATTTTCCGGTGACCACATTTAACAGTCCCTGCTGCCTGCCTTCCTGATGCGTGTTCATGTACGTATCCATCATCCAGTCCATGATCTGGGCGTTGGTACCGACATCCGGGGCCGGAATATCAATTTCCGGTCCAATATTGCCGCCAAGTGCGGATGTAAAGCGCCGCGTCATCCGCATGAGTTCCGGCACGGAAAGCGCGCGGGGATCAACCTTTATCCCTCCCTTGGCACCGCCAAACGGAAGTCGCATGACCGCACATTTCATGGTCATCCAAACCGAAAGTGCTTTGACATCATCCAGACTGACATCCGGGTGGTAACGGATTCCGCCTTTGTACGCGCCCAGGATATTGTTGTGTTGAATGCGATAGCCCTTAAAGAGACGATAATGGCCATCATCCATCATCACCGGAAAATTCACCATCAATTCATTCTTGGGTTGCGATAATATGGCTTTGACGAAATCAGGGGCCTTCAGCACGCCGCAGGCGTCATTAACCGCACCAACCGCCATGGCGAAAAGCGATGTTGGATCCGCCGGCTCCATTGGTTCGGCATTCGGGAGTTTTGTATCAATATTCTGGATCGGCATCCATCTTCTCCGTAATTCGCCTGCGATGCACTCAATCACGGCGGCATCATACCATTGTCTGCGCTGGAGGAAAAAGCATGATCAGCCAAAACCTTGGGTGGGTGGAACAACATCTTCCGGCCACCGCACGCTGTTGCGATGTTTCACGATGGATTTCGTTCTTGGCGGCGGCATTCATTCCGCCGGCACAACCGCGTTTTGATTTGCCCCATCTTCGGAAACAGGCTTGGCGGACCATGGGTGGATCGGTAAAATAAATTTACCGGGAAAACAGGACGCTTGATGAGTGATAAAAGGACATTATGAGTCGCACGAATACCCCAAAACGCCACAAGCGCAAAGACCCAATGGCCCCGAAGCCGGTGGCGTTGCCACCTCTTCCCGATCCGCAAACGCTGGAAATCGTGGTTTGGCCCGATACGGTTTTGACGCGCCGGGCCGTTGATGTGGAAAAAATTGATGCATGGCTTCTGCAGGTCATTGAACGCATGAAGCAACTTATGGAATCACACGAGGGGGTGGGTCTGGCGGCACCGCAGGTGGGTCTGCCGTTAAGGTTGTTTGTTATGGGGGAAAAAAGCAAGGCGGCGGAAGCGATCGCCGTGATTAACCCGGTTGTGGAACTGGAATCTGAAACGGCGGAAGCGGAGGAAGGCTGTCTGTCGTTACCGGGAATTCGCGGGCAGGTTGTGCGTGCGAAACGCATCAAGCTAACGGGGTACGATCCGCACGGCTCGCCAATCTCATTGTCATTGGAGGATTTTACCGCACGGATCGCGCAACATGAAAATGACCATCTTGATGGTGTGCTGATTATTAACCGAATGCCGCCCAGTGCGCGAATTGCCATTGGCAAAAAACTGCGGGATCTCGAAGAGAAAACGAAATCGAAGTAATATCTTTAATTGAGACGCAGTCTCAATTGACATACTGCGATTGAATCCCTAACATAATTCAGAGAATGTTGCTGGACTTTTGCAGGCGATCCTTGCGGATTGGCCTGTTTTTAGGGGTTACACCATGCCGACAGATGAAGGCACAATAGAAACACTGGCCAATCAGGAATATAAATGGGGGTTCGTCACCGATATTGACGCCGATGCCCTGCCCAAAGGCTTGAACGAAGATATTGTCCGTGCGATTTCAAAACGCAAAAATGAACCGGAATTTATGACCGAATGGCGGCTCAAGGCCTATCGCCATTGGCTGACCATGACCGAACCCCGGTGGCCCAATGTAAAATATCCGGAAATCAATTTTCAGGATATCATTTATTATTCCGCTCCCAAGCCCAAAAAGCAGCTTAAAAGCCTTGATGAAGTAGACCCGGAGCTGCTGAGCACCTACAAGAAGCTCGGCGTGCCGCTGGAAGAGCAGAAAATTTTTGCCGGCGTGGCGGTCGATGCCGTATTTGACAGCGTATCGGTCGCTACGACTTTCAAAGAAAAGCTGGGAGAAATGGGCGTGATTTTCTGCTCATTTTCCGAAGCCGTGCAGAAGCATCCGGAACTGATCCGCAAGTATCTCGGTTCGGTGGTGCCCTACTCGGATAATTTTTATGCCACCCTGAATTCCGCGGTTTTCAGCGATGGCTCATTCTGTTACGTGCCCAAGGGCGTGCGCTGCCCGATGGAATTGTCCACCTATTTCCGGATCAATGCCAAAAATACCGGACAGTTTGAACGCACCCTTATCATCGCTGATGAAGGGGCGTATGTCAGTTATCTTGAAGGTTGCACCGCCCCGATGCGGGATGAAAATCAGCTTCACGCCGCGGTAGTGGAACTTGTGGCGCTTAAAGGTGCGCAAATTAAATATTCCACTGTGCAAAACTGGTACCCGGGGGATAAAGAAGGAAAAGGAGGAATTTACAATTTTGTCACCAAACGCGGCAAATGTATGGATAGTGCCCGCATTTCCTGGACGCAGGTGGAAACCGGATCGGCGATTACCTGGAAATATCCCAGTGTCATTTTGCAGGGTGATAATTCCATCGGAGAATTTTATTCCGTGGCGCTGACCAACAACATGCAGCAGGCTGATACCGGCACCAAAATGATCCATATCGGGAAAAATACCCGCAGCACCGTGGTGGCCAAGGGAATCTCGGCGGGGAAGGGACAGAACACCTACCGCGGCCTGATAAAGATTTTGAAAAACGCCGCCAATGCCCGCAATTACACCCAGTGTGATTCGCTGCTGCTGGGCGATAAATGTGGTGCCCACACGTTCCCGTATATTGAAGTGCGGAACACCAGTTCCAAGGCGGAACATGAAGCATCGACCTCCAAAATTGGCGAGGATCAGCTTTTTTACTGCAAGCAACGCGGCATTTCGCTGGAGGACGCCGTGAATTTGATTATCAACGGCTTCTGCAAGGAAGTGTTCCGGGAATTGCCGATGGAATTTGCGGTTGAAGCCCAGAAATTACTGGGCGTAAGCCTTGAAGGCAGTGTCGGATAAACCAAATGCGACGGTCCCCGACCAGCAGTATGGACCGGCGAATTGAACTCTTGATCTCATTTAAAAAGGAAGCAACGTTTATGGCATTGGTTGAAATTAAAAATTTACAGGCCGCGGTGGGTGGCAAGCAGATACTCAAGGGCATTGATCTGACCATCAATCCCGGTGAAGTCCACGCCATCATGGGGCCTAACGGCTCGGGTAAAAGTACGCTTTCTTCCGTATTGGCGGGGCGGGAAACCTATACCGTAACCGGCGGCGGTGTCACTTTCGATGGTAAAGACCTGTTGGATTTATCCGCGGAGGAACGGGCCTGTGAAGGCCTGTTTATGGCGTTCCAATATCCGGTTGAAATTCCAGGCGTCACCACCAGCTACTTCCTCAAGGCCGCGGTAAACGCCATTCGCAAGCATCATGGTCTGGAAGAACTTGACGCCATGGATTTCCTCAAAATGGTTAAAGAAAAAATGGCATTATTGGAAATGGATAAGACGTTTCTCAGCCGCTCGGTGAATGAAGGATTTTCCGGTGGAGAGAAAAAGCGCAACGAGATTTTTCAGATGGCGGTTTTGAATCCCAAGTTCGCCATTCTGGATGAAACCGATTCCGGTCTGGATATTGACGCTCTGAAAATTGTCGCCAACGGCGTCAACGCGCTGCGGTCTCCGGAACGGGCGATTCTGGTCGTCACGCACTATCAGCGGTTGCTGGACTACATCGTCCCTGATTTTGTGCATGTGTTGTGCGATGGAAAAATTGTTAAATCCGGCGACAAACACTTGGCGCTGGAACTGGAAAAACGCGGTTACAGTTGGCTGGAAAATACCGGCGCTGCCGCCTGATAATCAAGAAGATAAAGACACCCGGAGTAATTATGATCGCCACGACCACAGGTCCCCAATCAGCTAAACCAGTTCCCGTAACCGGTCAGTATTACGGCGCGGATTGGCTGCATGACATGCGGCAGCGCGCGGCGGAAACCTTCGACGCCCTTGGCTTGCCGCCCGTTACGCATGAAGAATGGCGCCTGACCAATACCGCGCCGATTGCCAAAATAAACTTCACCGTGCCCAGCGGCGGAAGCACATTGACCCCCGATCACATCAAAGGCCTGTGCCTTAAAAAATTGGGTGCCCAGCAGATGGTATTTGTCGATGGACGTTTCGCTCCCGAACTATCCGGCGTTGACGGGAAGGTGGAAGTGCTTACGCTCCGGCAGGCGATGCATAACCATGGGGATCGCGTTCAGCGGTTTTTGAGCGGTGCGATGCCGGCGGAAGCCAATGGCTTTTCCGCGATGAATCTGGCCGGATTTGAGGATGGCGCATTTATTTATATTCCGCCTGATCAAGGCGAACTCGGACTGGTCCATCTGCTTTGGGTAACTTCCAGACACGATCATCCGGTGATGGTGCATCCGCGAAATCTGCTGATTATCGGTTCGAACAACCGTGCGACCATCGTGCAGAGTTACGCCGGATTTTCATCGCATTCCACCCTGTGCAACACAGTGTTGGAAATGGACGTCGGCCAGAATGCAAAAGTTGAGCTGATAAAATTGCAGCGCGAAAGCCCTGCCGCATTTCATATCGCCAACGAAGCCATTCATCTTCATGAACATGCCGCCATGCAATCTCTGGTGGTCAATACCGGGGGTCATCTGGTCCGCAACAATATGAAGGTGCTGTTGGCGGAGCCGTTTGCCGAGGCCACGCTCAATGGCTTAACTCTGGCTACGGGCGATCAGCATATCGACAATCACACCATGCTGGACCATGCCCGAGAAAACTGCCCCAGCCATGAAATGTACAAAAACCTTCTCGGTGGCCACGCCAGCGCGGTATTCCGGGGCAAAATTCTGGTGCGCCCGGACGCCCAGAAAACCGACTCCAAGCAGACCAGTAAAACGATTCTGCTGTCGGATGATGCGGTGATGAATTCACAGCCACAGCTTGAAATTTACGCCGATGATGTGAAATGCACCCATGGTTCCACCACCGGCCCGCTGGATGAAGAACAATTGTTCTATCTGCGGTCGCGTGGGGTTGCCGCCGCCGACGCGGGAGCCTTGCTGACCTACGCCTTTGCCCGCGATGTGCTGTTGCGTATCTGGCATACCGGCATGAGAGAATATCTGGAAGAATTTGTCGCGGCTGAATTACATCGGCTGCATCTGGATCAGGCGCAACGATGACGACCACCGCTGAAAAGCCATCGCGTATCAAGACCGTTGAACCAAAAGGTTTCGACGTGGGTGTCATTCGTGCTGATTTTCCGTTGCTGCAAACGCAGTCCCATGGCAAGCCGTTGACGTATCTGGATAATGCCGCCACCAGCCAGAAGCCGCAGGCGGTTATCGCCGCCACGGCGCGGTACTACACCAATTACAACTCCAATATTCACCGGGGCGTATATCAATTGAGCGTGGACGCCACCGCCGCGTATGAAGCCGCAAGGGAAAAAGTCGCCCGCTTTATCAATGCGCCGTCCGCGAAGGAAATTGTATTTCTCCGCGGCGCAACCGAAGCGATCAATTTGGTTGCCGCCACGTGGGGCATGGAAAATATCCGCGGTGGCGATGAAATCATTCTTTCGGAAATGGAACACCACTCCAACATTGTTCCCTGGCAATTGCTGGCGCGGCGAACCGGAGCGATTCTGAAGATTATTCCGATTTCCGATTCCGGGGAACTGCTGCTGGATCATTATCACGGCCTGCTTTCCGATCGCACGCGGCTGGTGGCTGTTACGCATGTTTCCAATGCCATGGGCACAATCAATCCCATTGAGCACATCGTCTCCATTGCGCACGGTCGCGGCATTCCGGTACTGGTGGATGGCGCACAGTCGATCGCCCATCTGGCCATTGACGTGCAAAAACTCGGTTGCGACTTTTTTGTATTTTCCGGGCATAAAATGTGCGCGCCTACGGGCATCGGCGCATTGTGGGCCAAGTATGACCTCCTGGAGAAAATGCCGCCTTATCAGGGGGGCGGCGACATGATCAGCAGCGTTTCTTTTGCCGGATCAACCTGGAACGAGGTGCCGCATAAATTTGAAGCCGGCACACCGCACATTGCCGGGGCCATCGGATTGGGCGTGGCGATTGATTATCTCAACGGCATCGGCATGGACGCCATTGCCCGATATGAACATGACCTGCTGATGTACGCCACGGAAAAGCTGGAGAAAATTTCGGGCCTGCGCATCATTGGTACGGCTCCGGAAAAAGCCGCGGTAATTTCCTTTGTGATGGAAAATATTCATCCCCATGATATCGGCACGATTGTCGATGGTGCGGGTGTGGCCATCCGCACGGGCCATCACTGTTGCCAGCCGCTGATGGATCGCTATAACATTCCGGCCACCGCGCGCGCGTCCCTGGCGTTTTATAATACCCACGAGGATATTGATCGGTTGGTTGCCGCGATTGAGAAAGTCAAAGAGGTTTTTAACTAAATGTCCGACTTGCGCGATTTATATCAACAGACCATACTGGATCACACCCGCAAACCGCGGAACAAGCACGACATGCCGGACGCCACAGCCAGTGCCGATGGGCATAATCCGCTTTGCGGCGATCGCGTCAAACTGTATCTGAAAATCAACCATGGCGTTATAGAGGACATCAGCTTCACCGGAAACGGTTGTGCCATTTCGACCGCCTCCGCTTCCATGATGACCGAAGCTCTCAAAGGCAAAACACTGGCGCAAGCACAACCTCTTTTTGACTCGTTTCATGCCATGCTCACCAGCCCCATGGGTCAGGAACCTGATATTACATCGCTTGATAAGCTGGCGGTATTTTCCGGTGTACGGGAATTTCCGGTGCGGGTGAAATGCGCTACGCTGCCCTGGCACACACTGCAGGCGGCGATTAAAAATGAGCCTCGGGCCGTTTCCACGGAGTGACTAGCGCCCTGTTCCACCCGTAATTACGGATGGAACAGGGCACTAGGATGTCAGGCGTTGGAAGTTGGAGAAAGATTTTCCGTTTTGAGAATGAATTTGCGACTTAAAAATGACCGCATGGCTTCCAATACGTCGGCCCCATGCGATGTTCATGATTCTTACTCCTGACGGCGATCTTCCGCAATCTTAACAAAGGATACCTCATGTCCATAACATTAACTGATCTCGCCGCAATCGAAATAAAGAAAATTCTCAAAGATCAGGGGATGGGTGAAAAGGCTGTTCTACGCGTGGGCATTAAAGGCCGCAATGCGCAGGGATTTAACTATCTGCTGGACCTCACGGAAGTTCGGCACGAGGATGATGTGGTTGGCCAGTCTCTGGATATCACCATTGTCGCCGATCCCATGAGTTTTCCGAGTTTGGATGGCACGGAAATTGATTTTCGCGATGCCCCATCTGGCCGGGGATTTGTATTCAAAAATCCGCACGCGGTAAAATTGCCCGTCAATTCCAGCGCCCCCGCCCCCAGTACCTCCGCGCCGTCCACCGGCCCAACTGCGGCGATTACCGGCACCACCATCACCGATGCCCTGCAGAACAAGGCACTGGAGGCGTCAATTATCGAAAAGTTGCGGACTATTTTTGATCCAGAAATTCCGGTCAACATTTACGACCTGGGACTGATTTATCGCATCGATATATCCGCGGAAAAGCAGGTCACAGTGGACATGACCCTCACCGCTCCGGGCTGCCCTGTCGCCGGTTCCATGCCGCCGGCCGTTCAGCAGGCCGTGGAAAGCGTGGAAGATGTTAAAACCGCCAAAGTTAATCTGGTCTGGGAACCCGCCTGGAGCAAAGACCGCATGTCTGATGCGGCTCTGTTGCAACTGGGGCTGCTGTAACCAACCGGGTTGCCAAGTCGCCTGAATAACCGTGCATGACACTTAAACTCACCTGCAGCCGAAAGGCCACCTCCGCAATCGTCATCTTCTTTCATTGGTCGCCTCACCGGCAAATTTCCTCATACCTCCCACGCCTCCGGATATTGTGCCGTAAGCCCACCCATGCTCCTTTTACGGGTAACCCGCGTCACAGCTTGTTAAACTCCTGATGCACCCAATCGCCGTTGCGTCGCGGAACCTCTCCCCGGTCCTGGGCTGATGAAAATCTCGGCATTTCGTGTGTCTTTTGTGACTGGCGGGAATCAACATTCTGTTGCGCCGGAAAATCAGCGCAATATCATTTGAACGACCGCCGATA
>JAJYGE010000105.1 GCA_021785155.1 Planctomycetota bacterium | reverse complement strand
GAGCATCGCTGCGGGGTGGAATTTTCCCCGTATGCTGGCTGTGGCGCTCATGCATGGAACGGATCAAATTCGTTAATTGCTTTTCGAAAACAGTGTAGTCGTGCGGACAGCCCATTCGGCCCCGTTTCTGAAATTGCGACCACGTCAGTCCGCATGCCGTGCAGGCGATGGCCGACACAAGGTCTGTCTGATCCGTGGCCGCATCGGCATCAAGCTGTTGCAGCTTGGCCAGTTCGGAATGAAGCGGAGTGTTTTCCCCTGTGGCCTTACCGGACGATGATTGCCCCAACAGCATGGGCGCACTGATCAGCCCGGCTTCAATGGCGTGTTCAAGGCAGAGATGAATTTCATGGATTTTCGGCGGCGGCCCCTTGGCTGCCACCTCCGTAATATGGATCAGTGCCGGACGCGAACATTTCATACACTCTTGAACCAGCATCAACATGCCCTCCCGGCATAAGACTTATACATTCGTATTGTATCCACTGGAATGAAAATTCAAACTGACGTAATCGCTTTTTCCAGAATGCCCATGGCTTGGTCAACGAGGTTCTCCGTTATTACCAGCGACGGGCATATCCGCAAAACATTTTTTTGTGTGGCATTAATAATCAGGCCATGATCCAGAGCATGGCGTACCACCGGCGCGGCATCGGGTATCGCCAATTCCACGCCGATAAACAGCCCCGAACCACGAATGGCTTTGATGCGATTCCGTCCGGCAAAGTTTGCGAGTCGTTCTCGAATTCTCGCTCCGGTGCGGCAGGCGTAATCCAGAAGTTTTTCCTCTTCAATGACATCGAAAACCGTCGTACTGACGCTGCCGCAAATGGGATTGCCACCCAACGTACAGCCATGCGTACCGGGCTTGAAGAACGCCGCCAGTCGCGGCTGGGCCAGAATCGCCCCCACCGGCACGCCGCCGCCCAAGGCTTTGCCCAACGTCATAATATCGGGTGTTACGCCGGATATTTGGTGGCCAAACCAGTGTCCGGTGCGGCCCACACCGGTCCAGACTTCATCAAAAATTAACGCGGCGCCGCGACGATCACATAGTTCCCGCACGGCACGGAGATAACCTCTGGTCGGTTCATTTATGCCGCCCTCGCCCTGGATGGGTTCCAACATCACTGCCGCAGTGGTTTCATCCACCACTTCCTCCAGCGACTCAAGATTATCAAAAGGCACATGGACGAATCCGGGTACTAACGGGGCAAAGCCATTCTGCGCCGGTCCGGCAGTGGCGGACAAGGCTCCCATGGTGCGTCCATGAAAGCCCTTCTGCATGGTAATAATTTTAGGACGTCCCGGCCCGGCGGATATACGAGCTAATTTAATGGCGGCCTCCGCCGCTTCTGCTCCGCTGTGGCAGAAAAACGCTCGACCCTCGAACGCCTTGGATTTCAGATGTTCGGCCAGACGGATTTGCGGTTCGCTGTAAAACTGATTGCCAATTTGCCATAGCGTGTGAGCCTGTCGGGTAATGGCGTCAACCAGCCTGGGGTGACAATGCCCCAGAATCGTGCCGCCAAAACCGGCAAACAAATCGATATATTCTTTGCCATCAGCATCCCATAGCAAGGATCCCTGCCCGCGGGCGAGCGCCACGGGAAGTTTTCCATAATTTCCAATCATGGCGGCTTCATGCCGCGTTATTAAATCTGTGGATGCCGTCATGCTAATTCTCCATAGGCAATACAAGCCAAGGGAAGAAAGATACACCGGTTTGGCCGAAATGAAAACATGTCGACCTGCTAAAAATACGCGTGGTTTACCAATGCCCCCGTTATCAGGTGTGGCCATACATCCGGGCAGTATACCGGGACAGCCCACCGCACTTTTAGAGCAGACGAAGAGGTTATCATGTGAGCAGGGGAAGGGGGATCGCAGGGGTTGCCTCATTTTGCGAGAGTCCCGGTACGCCGAGACTCTCCTGATACCATTTCCGACGTTACGACCACCCCTGCGCAGCGGCCTGCCGGAGCCAGGCGAAGCAGGGGTGCGGGTAACTCGGCGGCGAAAAATTGTAAGGCCGCCGCCGCGTGTGCTTGCGCCGCGAGTTTGTCGCAACGCCTTAGCGCGGAATATATTTAGATATGAAATCCAAATACCCGCGCGGGCCGTCGGCGCGGGTATGCCGGGCGACGGATTTATTGATTTTACGGATGGTCTGAATCACATCCTGCCGCGAATAATCGTTGAGACTTAATAGCACACGCAAATCCATCTGCAACTTCTGGCCCAATTCATCTTTGCCGGGATCGGCATCAGGGTTGATGCCCATGCGATTAAGCGTGGACGACACGGCCCCATCGGTCAGGCGTGAACGCCGCCTGTCAAACTCGGTGATACTGCGTTCGATCTCCATTAATAGTGGGCGGTATTCTTCGGAAGTCACATCAACAGTTGGCGCGTTAACGCCCGGTCCGTATAAGTCCTTCAATGGTTTAACAAAACGCCGGTGCGCCACGTCGCCGATGATGATTTCCAATTCGCCAGTGGATTCATCAACAATGCCGAGCTTAGCGACAGTTGTGAATTTACCCGGCTCCATATTTTCAGCCAAGCTGTCAAAGAGGCTGGTGATTTCGGAATCCATTTAAAATCAACTCTGATAACGTTACGCGCAAGTCAATGGGCAACGCGTCCACTGACCTGCGCCATAACCGTAACTTGGCGGGATCGGTTGTGTCAAGCCTCCCGCTTGAATCGGGCCATTCGGGAGCGCGACGTAAGTGATCGAGGGCGCAGTAGCATTGGGCGTGGCAATAAATCTGGGCAGTGTACCGGGGCACCCCATCCCGCTGCACAATCTGAAATTTGAAATCTCAAATTTCCCATCCCCATTCTAGTGCCCTGTTCCACCCGTAATTACGGGTGGAACAGGGCACTAGCCCACGGCCAAAATGACTTTGATCAGGGGAACAGGCGAACAGGTGACCGCAGGTGAGGTTGTCCGGATCCTGTTTCAGTAACTCTTGAGTCCCAACCCTATTTTCCCTACTGCTCAACTCTCTACTGTTCTCTGCTCTGCGGCGGCGGCGGCCGCCGCCGCCCGGACATATTGCCACGCCGGCGTTATGGAGCGGCATGGAGAAATCCCGGTTCTGCCAAGACGGCAGAAGTCGTATCTTTCGAGAATGCTGTGGCAGGCCGGAGGAATCTGGTAATCTATTAATTTGGCGTTATAAAATCACTTGTAAGCATCTGTTAATTAAACACTTATGAATTTATTGTTCAACTCCGTAAGTTTCCGGTACGGCCTTTGCTAGTAAGACGGGCGAGGAGCGTTATTGGAGATGGACACGGAAAAAGGTTTGCCATGAGTCATGGAAAGCAGATCGCGATTAAATCTTCTGATGACCCAGCCACAATGGCGGGGCTTCCGTCCAGCTATACAGTGGCCTCAGACGGTATCGCGACTACTGGAACCCATGCAGGTGCAGACGTTTCTGGCCCGCAATTGGGCGGAAACCGAAGCGCTGGTGCAACGCCATGAGATGCATGTAATGGTTCTGGATTCTCGAATAACCGAGGATCCAGCCGTGCATGTGGATTTTTCAACCCTGTTGCGGCTAATTGACCGTGTTCGTCCGGTGGAGGCACAGGGTGAATCTGCCCCGCTGGTGATTGTACTTTCGACGCAGTTGTCGGACCGGCTTATGCGGGAGGCGTTGCGGAGAAATGTGTTTTCCGTACTGCCAGAGCCGGTGGATGTTAATGAATTGCTGGACACCATGGCCAGAGCATTACGCCGGTTTTATGGAGATCAATGGCCGGCTTAACTGGGCGGAAAAGATAAATTAAACCAATGCCGACACCCGCGGGTGGTGATCGGGTAAATGTTTATAAAGTTCATTGGGTTCTTTTTAGGAGTTTGTACTATGGCTGCTGGAGTTCGTCCCCTCGGCGACAAAATTCTTCTCAAACGGCTGGAAGCGGAAGGCGTTACCAAAAGTGGTATTGTGCTGCCGGAAACGGCCAAAGAAAAACCAAAGCGCGGCAAGGTTTTGGCGATTGGTGACGGCAAATTACTGGACAATGGCGAACGGGCCAAGTTCCAGGTGAAAAAAGGCGATGAAGTGATCTTCGCCAGCTACGCCGGTACCGAGATAAAGGTTGGCGGTGATGAATTGCTGATCCTCAGTGAAGATGAAGTTCTGGCCATTGTTGAATAAGCGCGTCGCGGGTTCCTTTGAACCGGCGACTCATTGAAGTTAGTTTTTATTTTACGGAGAAACAAACTATGTCCGCAAAGATGATTGAATTTGATACAGCCGCTCGCGAAGCGATTCGCCGCGGGGTACACACCTTGGCCAAGGCGGTTAAGGTGACACTTGGCCCATCAGGCCGCAACGTGGTTATTGAAAAATCCTTCGGTAGCCCCACCGTCACAAAAGATGGCGTGACCGTTGCCAAGGAAATCGAACTGGAAGATCCATTCGAAAATCTCGGCGCTCAACTGGTCAAGGAAGTGGCCAGCAAGACCAGCACGGTGGCCGGTGACGGCACCACCACTGCAACGGTTTACGCGGAGGCTATTTATGAAGAAGGTCTCCGCAACGTCACCGCCGGTGCCAATCCGACGCATCTGAAACGCGGCATTGAGAAGGCGGTGGAGGCGGTGCTCGGTTATCTCAAGAATATCTCGGTGAAAGTTGAGAATTCCAAGCAGATTGCCCAGGTTGGAACCAGTTCCGCCAATCAGGATTCCCAAATCGGCCAGATGATTGCCGATGCCATGGACAAGGTTGGAAAAGATGGCGTAATAACCGTTGAAGAAGGCAAGGGGCTGGATACCACCGTCGAACTTGTGGAAGGTCTGCAGTTTGACAAGGGTTATATTTCCCCGCACTTCGCCGATCCCAAAACCATGGATGCCACATTTGAAGACTGCTACGTCCTCATCCACGAAAAGAAAATCAGTTCCATCAAGGATATGCTGCCGATTCTGGGCAAAGTTGCCGAAGCCGGCAAGGCCTTGCTGATTATCGCCGAGGATGTGGAAGGTGAAGCCTTGGCCACACTGGTGGTCAATAAGCTCCGTGGTACGCTGAAAGTTGTGGCTGTCAAGGCTCCCGGCTTCGGTGATCGCCGTAAGTCCATGCTGGAAGATATTGCCATTGTCACCGGCGGCAAGGCGATTTTTGAAGAACTGGGCGTTTCACTGGAAACCCTGGATCTCAAGGACCTTGGTCGAGCCAAGAAGGTCCACATTGAAAAAGAAGCGACCACCATTATTGAAGGTGCCGGCAAATCCGACGCCATCAAGGGCCGCATTGAACAGATCAAGAATGAAATTGACCGCACCACCAGCGATTATGACCGTGAGAAGCTCCAGGAACGTCTGGCCAAATTGGCCGGCGGCGTGGCGCTGATCAAAGTCGGCGCGCCAACCGAAGCGGCCATGAAAGAAAAGAAGGCCCGTGTCGAAGACGCACTTCACGCCTGCCGGGCGGCGGTTGAAGAAGGCATTCTCCCCGGCGGTGGCGTAAGCGTGCTGCGAGCCATTCCTTCCATTGACAAACTCAAGCTGGAAGGCGATGAAAAGATCGGTGCGGATATCGTCAAGCGGGCGCTGTATGCCCCAATCAAACAGATTTCTGAAAATGCGGGCGTCGATGGCAGCATCGTGGCGCAAAAAGTTCAGGAATCCAAGGAGACCAACTTTGGTTTCAATGCCTTGACGCATGAATATGGTGATATGCTCAAGATGGGTGTGATCGTTCCCACCAAAGTCGAACGCACCGCCCTGACCAACGCGGCATCCATTGCCAGTTTGTTGCTGACCACCGATGCGGTAATCAGCGATCTGCCCAAGAAGGATGATAAGAAGGCGGCCGCCGCCGATCACTCCGACGAGTATTGAAAATTGTAAATGATGGCCCGGCTCATTCGGGCGCGTTTTACATACAGCCCGCGCGGTCAAAACTGTCCGCGCGGGCTTTTTTTCGGATTGGAATTTGGAAAATTCGGGATATCGCGTGGCCATGAGGTATGGGCCAACCCGGATTTCAGCCAATGATAACCGCACGAAGCGCGTTGACATTCGTTAACGTCGGACCGGTTCGAATCAAATCACCCAGGGCATCAAACATCGTGTAGCTGTCATGTTGATGCAGTACCGCTACCGGGTCAAACCCGCTTGCTCTCGCCCGGCCAAGGGTCGTGGAATCAATGCAGGCTCCGGCGGCATCTCCAAAACCGTCAATGCCATCCGTATCACCGGCGACTGCCCATACACCGTCCATGCTCTGCAGCGCCACCGCCAGGCTTAGCACAAACTCCATATTCCGCCCTCCCTTACCACCGCCATTTTGACCAATGGTGACGGTGGTCTCTCCACCTGACAAAAGTACCGCGGGTGGCGAAACCGGCAGCCTATGGGATCGCACACTGCGCGCAATTCCTGCCATCGCAATACCAAGATCACGGCTTTCACCTTCCAATTCTCCAAGAACCAGCGGCGTCAATCCAAATGATGCTGCGACGCTGGCAGCGGATTTCAGCGCCATCATAGGCGTTGCAATCAGGCGATAATCGATGGCAAAATCTCCCGGCTTGGGAGTCTCTGGAGCCGTTTGAAGGTAGTGTTCTACTGTTGGCGACAGCGGAATGCGATAATGTTTCAGGATGCTGCGAACATCCGCAATCGTACTGGCATCCGGTAGTGTCGGCCCGCTGGCGATCACGGCCGGGTCGTCACCCGGAACGTCACTGATCGCAAGGGTTACGACACGGGCGGGCGCGGCGGCCTGCGCCAGGCGACCGCCCTTGATGGCCGAAAGATGCTTTCGTACCGCATTTATTTCATGGATGGTTGCGCCGGAAAGTAGTAATGCCCGGTTCACGGCCTGTTTATCAGCCAGAGTAAGCCCTGGCCCTGGCAGCGACATCAGTGCCGAGCCGCCGCCGGAAATCAACGCCAACACCATATCCCGCGGCCCCAGTCCCCGCACCATGTCAAGAATACGTCTTGCCGCCAATTCGCTGTTGACATCCGGTACCGGGTGTGCCGATTCCATAACCTCAATGTGATGCGTGGGTACCGCATGACCATATCGGGTGACGACCAGACCGGTCATTGCAACATCCGGCCACGCCGCCTCCAATGCGGCGGCCATCACCGCGGCCGATTTCCCACAGCCCACCACCACACAGCGCCCGGCGGGCCGGGGCGGCAAATGGTCCGCGAGAACTTTTAGGGGATCAGCACTCTGTACAGCGGCCATAAACATAGCCAGTAATGCGGACCGCGCGTTGGCCGGATTCCAGACGACGCCCTCGGCATTTGCCGCAGGCACAGGGAAAGCGTTAGACATGGAATTGATCCTCATTCCGCGAACTGCTGACTAACATGCGCATCATGTCGCCCGCATGGCCGGGACGGTCGCATGTTGGCGTTGCTTTGCATCGCTGCCGATAAACATAAAAATCACCGCAGCAATCAGCAGAAAAACACTTAGTACCAGAAAGCCGGCAAATCCGCTGTGCGTGCGGCTACGAATGTAGCCCACCACATAAGGACCCATAAAGCCGCCCAAATTTCCCAGCGCATTAATTAATCCCATCGCCGCTCCCGCTACTTCCACCTGCAGCAGGGCGCTGGGCACCGCCCAGAACGGTCCATAAGGCCCGTAAACACCAATCGCGGCCACCAGTAGCAATATCATCTGCATCAGCGGCCAATGCCCCACGAACTGCCCGCCGATAAGTCCTAAAGCCCCGACGATCAGAGGAATCGAAACGTGCATCTGTCGTTTCATTCGACGATCTGACCAGGCGGAATTTACCACCATGGCAATCAGCGCGAAGAAAAAGGGGATGGCGCTAAGCCAACCCACCAACTCGGACCGGCCATGCCCGGAAAAACTTTTTACCACACTGGGAACCCACATGGTAAATCCGTAAAACCCCGCCATCCAAAAAAAATACGCCAATATCAACCACAGTACCGTCGGATTGGTAAATGCCGCCCAGTAGCCCGCCGACGGCGGCTTCATTGCGGCTTCCTCGGCAATGCTTTGTTCGATATAGCTTCGTTCTTCCTGGGATATCCAAGGTGCCTGAGAAGGACGATCATAAATCATGAGCCACCACACTACGACCCAGATCAGCGGCGGCAGTCCCTGAAGAATAAAGACCCATCGCCACGTCATGATTGTCAACATCCATCCCGTAAGCGGAGTCATGAGTATCGCTGACAGCGGAAGACACGTCATCCACAATGCATTGGCCCGCCCCCGTTCCTTTTGCGGAAACCAGGTGGCCAGCAATACCAGTACCGCCGGCCACACACCACCGGCAAAAAAGCCCAAGACAAACCGGGCTATGTATAACTGCATGAGATTTTGTGCCAGGCCGGTTCCAATGGCGGGTATCGCCCACAACACCATGAGAATGGCCACGACCTTTTTGGCACTCCATCGCCCGGCCAACATTCCACCGGGAATCTGCAATATCATATAGCCGACAAAAAAGATTCCCGCCGCAAATCCGATGGCGGATGCCGTAAGGCCAAAACCCTTGTTGACATAAGGTAGAACCATCGCCACATTAACGCGATCAACAAATGCCAGAATGTACATCACCACCGCCAGGGGAATAATACGCACCCATCGCTGGTGGGGAATCCGCTTGGTTCCGGAGTTTTTTACAGCTTCCATAAGACGGTCCTTTCAATGGTTTTGCATGACCCGCTAATCCGATTTCATGATTCCGTGCACCGCGTTCCAAGCGGCAGATTGTCGTTACGAAACGCAAATATATCCACTTTATCCCATTTGGCCAGCATCTTCCAAAAGTTGAAAGGCCGCGTTGGCGGCTTGAACCGCCTCATCTAAGGTGGGGGCCGTGTGAATGATATGGCCCATCTTGCGACCTGGACGCGGGGATTTGCCGTACAGGTGGATCATACCGCGACCATCGGAAAGCACCCGGGTAAAATCGGGTTCTCCGTGCGCCCATAAATCACCAAGCACATTCGTCATGACCCCGGCTTGCAACGTGTGTATCTCCGGTAACGGGAGACCACAGATCGCGGCGATGTGCATTTCAAACTGGCTGCGGCTGGCGGCGCGCATCGTGACGTGGCCGGAATTGTGGGGGCGGGCTGCCAATTCATTAATCAATACATCTCCACTGGGCAATATAAACATTTCCACCGCCAGCAGTCCCACCACGCCTAATGCCTCGGCGGTGCGACGGCCAAGATCAACCGCCTTCGCCGCGGTTGCGGGTGAAAACGCGCCGGGCATGCGGGTTTGAAAAAGAATACCCCGGCGATGCTCATTTTGGAAAACGGGAAAGTGCGTCATGCGGCCATCCGCGGATCGTGCCACGATCACCGACGCCTCCGCCACAAAATCTACGCCGCTTTCCACCACCAGTGGTGTGGACCCCAGCGCTTCCCATGCATCTGCGGCTTGCGTTGCGGAATGTATCCACCGCTGCCCCTTACCGTCGTAGCCACCGCGCGCGGTTTTCGCCACCAATTTTCCGGCACCGCCGGCAAAGAGAACCTCGGCTGCTTGTGCCATCTGTTGCATGGACTCCACAACCGCGAATGGTCCGACCGCCAGGCCATGATCGCGCAGGAACATTTTTTCCGATCGTCGATCGCGCACGGTACGTTGCACATCCGCCGATGGTGTGACGCGGCAGCCTGCATTGGCCGCGGCTTCCAGTGCCGTCGGCTCAATGGATTCCGCTTCCACCGTTATCACCGCGGACTGCCGGGCCACACGAGCCGCGGTGGCAGGCTCACCGGGATCGGCAATCAGATGGTGATCGGCCCAGCGGGCCGCGGGATCACCCTCATGACTGGAGACGCACAATGTGCTATACCCCATGCGCTTGGCGGCCTCGCAGAGCATGGAGCCAAGTTGGCCTCCACCGAGCACTGTAATAAGTGCTGGCGGAACAATCTTTTGATCGGCTGAAAATTTCAAGTTTGGCGTCATGGCATCCTGTCACATGATGCGGATAAAAAACCGCCGTTGTTGCAACAATCGCTAAAGTGCCGGCGGCAAGTCATCAAGCACTTCTGCGCGCACCCGATCGGTCATGGAATCACGATACGCCTGATAGCGATTCTGAATGGAACCATCCGACAGACCGAGTATTGCCGCCGCCAGCAGCGCCGCATTAATAGCCCCGGCCTTTCCGATGGCCAGCGTTCCCACCGGAACGCCGCCAGGCATTTGAACTATCGAAAGCATGGAATCAAGGCCCTTGAGGGCCGAACTTTCAATAGGCACACCCAAAACCGGAAGCACCGTAACCGAGGAGATCATGCCGGGAAGATGAGCCGCTCCCCCGGCACCGGCAATAATAACCTTTATTCCGCGCCCCGCGGCCTGTTGGCCGTAAGCGATCATGTCCACAGGCATGCGATGCGCTGAAACCACCTTGGCTTCAAATAAAATATCCAGCAATCTCAGTGTTTCCGCGGCGTGCTGCATAACAGGCCAATCTGACTTACTGCCCATAATAATACCCACCGCGGGCAAAGATGATTTTTGCACATTTGTCATAATCACTTCCCAAATTCGCCGCAATTGTGGCTCGATATACTGAACCACAAAAGCCGATGGCGAGAGTCGAACTCGCAACCTACGGTTTACAAAACCGTTGCTCTGCCATTGAGCTACATCGGCGGGAATCGCTTGATTCATGCGGCAAACCCGCACCAATTGCGGCGATGGTGGAAGTATCATACCCTGATTCTTGGTGGCCCACAATGGCACCAAAAAGCCCATTTTTGCCCCCGGTTTTCAGCGCATTTTAAGCGCGCCGTTCAGCGCTGTTACCCGCGTCAATTCCGGCGTTGTCGGTGCCGGTGGCCCGGAGTTCCTCGCGTCCCCTTCAGCGCTTGACCACGCCGTTAGTTTTGGCGACAAGGCCGCGGCAACGGCCATATCCGAATACGTACAGCATTTTCTGCTTGTCGGCGGCTTGTCGGGGCTTGCCACGGGTGGTACACACGCACATAATATCAGGCAAGGAGATTCAAAATGAAAAATGTGGAAATGAAAATTGAAGGCAATGTGTTGACCATCAAAGTGGATTTGAGCAAAGAGTTCGGGCCTTCGGCTTCCGGCAAAACGATCATCATTGCGTCAACGGAAGGCAACGTGACCGTCCCCGACCGGGATGAGAAAATTGGTCTGAATGTTTATCGTAAAAAGCCCTGACGGAACACGGGGAATTGATATCGCGCTTACGGAAATATCTGCAGCGGGATATCGGGCAAGGCACTGGAAATGAGCCCGGCCAATTGTGTCAATTCAGCCGGTGTCAAGGCGGTTGCGTATTGTTCTGTGGTATGGCGGGCGACGGTATATAATTGGATGAGTTTAATCTGGCCGCCGGCGGCGCGAATCTCGGCAATCCTCCGGATATACGCGGTTATTTCAGCTTTTGGCGGCAATTGATCATGCACGCGCATCAGCAGTGTTTGAATCACGACCGAGCGCAGTCGGGCACAATTCGTGATGTTGTCCAGCACGCGCTGCAAGGGTATTGAGGAGCGATCGACCAGTTGG
>JAJYGE010000605.1 GCA_021785155.1 Planctomycetota bacterium | reverse complement strand
GGAGGGTTTGGCCGCCGGCGGAAAAAAGACGTTTATACAACATGCGACCATAAGTAATGCGGCCTTATGGTCCTTGCATCATTGCAACTTATATCATCTGGAAACGACCATCGCGGTTCAGCATGTCGCTGTGGACGCCAAGCGTACTACCTTCGGCATACGCACGTTGCGTTTTGATCCCAACCATGGCTTTTTTCTTGACGGGCGGCATGTGGAAATTGACGGCACCTGCAACCACCAGGATTTTCCGGCGGTGGGCATAGGCGCTCCGGATAATCTCTGGCCCTGGCGGATTGCCAAGCTGAAGGCACTTGGATCCAATGCGTATAGATGTTCTCATAATCCGTTGGCCACGGCGTTTTATCGCGCCTGCGATAAAATGGGAATGCTGGTAATGGATGAGAACCGGCATCTGGGGGATGTCTACACAGCCAAAACACCGATGGGCGCACCGTATTCCAATTTTTCTGATCTCGATTGGATGATTCTGACGCAACGCAATGATCCCTGCATTATTTTCTGGTCGATGTGTAATGAGGAAAATTTACAAGGCAATCCCTACGGGGCGAAGATTTTCAAAGCCATGATGCGGGCCGTGCATAAACTGGACCCTACCCGTCCATGTACCTGCGCGATGAGCGGTGGTTTTAACAAGGTCGGATTCTTCAGTGTGGAGAATTTACTGGGAATAAACTACTCCAACCAAGACTATGCCGCCATTCACAGGCTGTTTCCCGACAAAATGATTTTCGGCAGCGAGGATGTCAACACATTCAGCGCCCGGGGCGTTTTGCGAACCAATCCCCGGCTTGGGCTGGTCAATGAGTACGGCAGTGGACCGAAAATGTGGAATAAGAATGGAAAATTCAATTACCTCGGCGGTCGTAAACCATGGACCACGCTGATTCCCGTGATGAAACATCCATTCGTGGCGGGTGCATTTGTCTGGACTGGGTTTAATTATCGCGGTGAACCCAATCCGTTCGGTTGGCCGGATATCAGCAGCAACACCGGCGACATGGACCTGTGCGGTTTTCCCAAGGCAGTCTACTATTACTGGCGGGCCTGGTGGAAAAAGAAACCTTCCGTTTACATATTTCCGGCTTGGACATTTCCCAAGTCAATGCTGGGCAAGCCTGTTTTGATTCGCTGTTATTCCAATTGCAATCGCGTGGGCTTGTTTCTCAACGGTAAAAGTCTGGGTATTAAACGCATGCCCAAGTATAAATATCTGGACTGGACTGTGCCATACGCGCCCGGAAAACTCACCGCGCGCGGTTATGATGGTGATGGTAATCGGGGCGTAGCGCAGTGGTCATACCGCACCGCAGGGCCGGCGGCGTCGTTGCAACTGCAGGATCAGGTGGCCAGCCTTTCCGCCGACGGGGATAGCATCGCCCCTATTGCGGTGAAAGTGGTGGATGCTCATGGCACGATGGTGCCCGATGCGCATAACATGATACATTTCACGGTATCCGGCCCCGGATCGATTGCCGGAGCCAATAATGGAAATCCGACGAGTCATGAATCCAATGTGGGACATCAGGTGCGCGCGTTCCATGGCTTGTGTCTGGTGATGGTACGAGCGGCCAATCACCCCGGCACCATTACGCTTACTGCCAAAGCCAACGGCTTGCCGGCGGCCACGCTGACTATTGACACCGGTGCGCTCCAGTCAAGGTAATTCCTGCGAGCGCAGTGCCCCAAAGCACCGTTTGAAAATATCGGAGGTACTTCTCATGAGCGAAAAAAGTGACGATTGGTGTTCTGAAAAAGAGTTTTCCACTCATGGAGCTAGCCGGCGAAATTTTCTGAAAGCATCGGCTCTGGCGGCGGCCTCTCCGCTGCTCAACGTGCCTTCCGCTGCGGCCCTGCCATTCGCAGAGGCAACGGGTATGGACAGAAAATCCCCGCCTCGGCCCAACATACTGATGGTTATTTCGGATCAGTTTCGCTCCGACTTCATTTGTGCCGCCGGCCAGAATCCCATGGCACTGACGCCCAATCTGGACGCCATGTATCGCCGGGGAACGGTTTTTCAGAACGCCATGACCAATCAGCCCTTGTGCTCGCCGTCCCGCGCGTGTCTTTTTACCGGTCAATACGCCACGCAGAGTGGTCTATGGCGACTTCAACTGGGTTTGCGCCCGGATGCCGTCACGCTCGGCACGCTGCTGGGGAAAGCCGGTTACAGTACCAATTACATCGGCAAATGGCATCTGGCACCGAATCCGGGTAGAACGGGAAAGGGTCCCGTTCCCCCGGAATATCGTTATGGCTTTACTGGATTTTGGTTGGCCGCCAATGTTCCGGAGGTTAGCACGCAACCTTACAACAGTCAATTCTGGGATAATGATGGTAAGGCTGTGCATTATGGTAATGATGTATATCGTGTTGATTTTTTAACCGATGCGGCGGAAAAATTTCTGCGTCAAAAACATGATAAGCCTTTCTTTCTGGTCTTGTCACAATTGGAACCGCATCAGCAGAACGGCAGCGGCTTTGTTCCTCCGCGGGGTTTCGCGGAGAAATTGCGCAATGCCTACGTTCCGCCTGATTTGCGGCCTTTCCCCGGCGACTGGCCTTACACGCTCAACAAATACTATGGGGACTGCAAAGCCATTGACGATTCCATGGGGCGATTATTCAAGACCCTAAGGGAACAGAATCTTGATGAGAACACGATTGTAATATTTCTCAGTGATCATGGTTGTCACTTCCGTACCCGTAATACCGAATACAAGCGAAGTCCCCAGGATAGTTCCATCCACATTCCGCTGATTATCCAGGGGCCTGGCTTTGATAACAGCCAGACCATTTCGCAACTGGTCAATATCATCGACATCGCGCCGTCGCTACTGGATATCGCCGGAGCGCCGATCCCATCGTTTATGATGGGCCACAGTCTGTTGCCGCTGGTGCATGACGCGGCGGCACGGGCGGCGTGGTCCAATGAAGTGTTTGTCCAGATCAGTGAATCGGAAACCGCACGGGCGTTGCGGACGCCGGAATGGACCTATGTGGCCCTGGCGGACCAACCCCATGCGACACAATACCCGGACAGCCTGCGTTATCGTGATTATCAGCTTTATGATAATCGGGCTGATCCGGCGCAATTGTTTAATCTTTGTGGCCGGGTGGATCCGCCGGGAATTGTACATTATGTCGGTGACCGATCCATGCGTCAGATCACTGCCCACCTGCGGCAACGTCTGATCCAACGCATGGTGGAAGCGGGAGAACCTCGCCCGAAAATTGATCTCTGGGAGTATTATCCATAGGATACCAGACCATTGGACTGACTACGACAATTGTAATAAGGAAAACGGATGAACATTCTGCACGGTGGGAAAGGAAAACTGGCCGTGGATCGACGGGGCTTTTACCCGAAAACTGGCAGGCGATGACAGCAATATTTACCGGGCATTACGGCATTCGACTGGATGATCAGGGTTATCGCCTCGAACCATGGTCTCCGCTGAAGGGCAAAACCGTGAAGTTGGGCCTGCCTTTCATGGGGCAGATCGTGGAGACTATTGAATAACGTCCGAATTTATATTTTTGTTGGTCTATAACTTAAGGAGAACATCATGCCATGTTTTAAATTCAGCGCCACGTTTTGGATGGTATGTATGCTGTTTATCATGCCACCTTTGGTCCGGGGGCAAACCGTGGGACCGACTCCCGGACTGGGCAGTCCCTTAAGCGGGTTGCCGCTGGAGCGGACCGGTACCGCCATGCATGCCGGTAGCTGGAATCGCCTGGGCCGCAACGACGATTGTCGGACTATTGCGCCCGGCCAGACGCTGGTGCTGTTGAATTACAAAGGTGCCGGGATCGTCCGCCGATTCTGGTGTACGTTTCCGAGTAACACCGCAGTGCGATGCCAACTGATTCTGCGGATGTATTGGGATGGCGAAAAGCACCCCAGCGTGCGGGTGCCACTGGGGGCATTTTTCGGCGTCGGATTCGGACAGCAGGTGGATTATAAATCAGCACCGTTGGAGGAAACCAGCGGCGGATATAACTGTTTCTGGCCCATGCCGTTTCATAAATCCGCATACTGGACAATTACCAACGAGACCAACAAGCCGGTAAATGGCTTTTACTGGAACATCGGTTTTGACGCCTATAAAAAGGTTTCCAGCCGCATGTTGGAGTTTCATGCCCTCTGGCGGCAGGAAAACCCGGTGCCTCCGGGGCAAAACTATGTCATTCTCGATACCACCGGGCGTGGGCAGTATGTGGGTACCGCGCTATTCATGCAGAATCTTCAGGATCGTGGATTTGAATTTCTGGAAGGTAATGAGATGGTGTATGTTGATGGCCGCAAAAAAGAAAACTATTATCAAGGCATCGGCCCACCCAAGCCGGGGCAATTCATGCCGGCAATTGAAGGGACGGGGACGGAGGATTATTTTTGCAGCGGCTGGTACTTTGATCACGGAACCTATTCGGCACCCTACCACGGCTGTTTGATAAAAGACGCCAAACTGGGACGAGTCAGTGCCTATCGGTGGCATATCGAGGATGCCATTCCATTCAAAAAGTCCATCCGATTCACAATTCAGGTAGGGCCATGGGACAACGTACGGGCGGCCTACGCTTCGGTCGCCTACTGGTATCAGACTCAACCGCATCCGGTGTATCCGAAACTGCCGCCGCCGGCCGAACTTTTACCGGTCGATCCTCCGCCACTGTTTAAGATACCCCATGCCGTTGAAGGCCAAAAACTGGTGCCCAGCGCCAAGGCAACGAGCGGCTCGGTTGAAACCCAGAACATGAGCAGTTTTGGTACGCATTGGAGCGGCGGTTCGCAGTTGTGGTGGTGTGGGCAAGCCAATGGGGCGGAACTGACGATTCAATTACCGGCAAAAAAAGCGGGCGATTATTTTTTGACGGGGTACTTCACCAAGGCCCGTGATTATGGCATTTTCCAAGTATTGTTTCACGGACACAAGCTTGGATCTCCGGTCAACGCCTACGCCGCGTCGGTGGTGCCAACCGGGCGAATCCCGCTCGGTCGAATTTACTTGAACGCGGGCAATAACCCATTGGTTATTCGCATGGTCGGAAAAGCTCGCGCATCCCTGAATTATTTTTTTGGCCTCAATGCGCTGGTTCTGAAACCGGATCCCTAACACTACAGCGCGACATTGGCCGAGCCGTGACTGCGGCGGGCCGCCTTTGCCCTGACGGGTTGGCTGGAATCCCGGCGCGCCGGGACTGCCGTGTCCTCGGGCCTCAAAGACCTTCCAAGGTCGTTTCGGCCCTGCGTCCTTACATCCGGGGCATTTCCGGCCAATGTCGGGCTGTAGTGCTGAACAGTGGTCCGCGGTGGAAGGTGTCACGCAACTGTCCTGCAAACATGGTTTGGGCAGGCGATGCCAAACCGGATCAACCGGCGAAGGGAATTGCGGCGGCCACGCAACTCCATGGCATACGCTATGGGCGGTTCGATGGCCCCTCCATGGGGATGTACACGGGGCACATGGATGAGAGTCAATGGGTGACGCATTTTGGTGTATTTTCGGTGACCATGTGGGAGCGCTTACGGCGGCGTGTGAACAACTTGACATTGAGGTTAGTATACTGCAATGAAATATCGTTCCTGATGATGGTAATGGTCGTCCGTTTATCGTTTTGTTGATTTGAGATATCCTGATGGTGTTCTACGGTTTTTTGGCGCAGGAGTGCAACATGCAACGCGTTTACAGGCAAAGTTTGCGGGCGGCGTTAATTGGTGCCGCGATCTTTTTGGCCGGCTGCCACAGTAAAAATCCCGGCACCGCCGCCACCCATCCCGCAGCCGCGGCCAAAGGCACCTCGAAAAAGTGGGTCATTGGAATGTCGCAATGCACTTTAGGCGAACCATGGCGTGTACAAATGGACGCGGACATCAAAAAGGCCGCCAGGAAGTACCCCAGTCTCAAGATCATTTTCAAAGATGCCCAGAATAGTGTGCTTCAGCAACGCGCCCAAATTGCGGAATTTGTTCAGTCCGGGGTGAACCTGATTATTGTGAGTCCCAAGGAAACCGCTCCGTTGACCGAACCTCTGGCTAAAGCCTATCAAGCCGGTATTCCGGTAATCGTGTTGGACCGCGCGGTGCTGGGCAACCAATACACCTGTTTTATTGGAGCCAGTAATACCGCCATTGGCCGAGCTGCCGGGAAATGGATTGTCAATAAGCTGCACGGCAAAGGCAATGTCGTGGAGTTGGAAGGGTCCATGACCTCCAGTCCGGGGCAGGAACGCAATGCCGGATTCCGTCAGGCGATTAAGGGTACGGATATTCATGTGATCTATACCGCGGATATGAAATGGCAGCAATCCATTGCCCGCCGTGAAATGGAATCGGCCCTGACCCGTTTTCCCGATATTAATCTGGTATACGCCGCCAATGATCCAGGTGCGTATGGCGCGTATCTGGCCGCCAAGGCGGCCGGCCGGGCGAAAAAGATAATTTTTGTAGGCATTGACGGATTACCGTCGCTTGGTCTTGCATATATCGCGCAAGGTTATCTTGATGCGACGTTTCGCTATCCGACCTGTGGCCGACACGCCATCGCGGCGGCGTGGAAAATCCTTCATGGGCAGAAGGTGCCGAAACGAATCACGCTTCCTTCCCGGCTGTTTACAAAAAAGAATCTCGCGGAAGGCGGACAGCCGCTGCCATGACATAACTGGATGATGATGGAGCCGCCAATTGTCCGGAGATGTTGCTGATGGGGCGGTATCCGGCGGGGTACCGCCAAGGCTGTCTTTTCTGGCCCTGCATGGCGTGAAAGAACGTGCCGTCGCGCAGGTGCAGGCTCCTAGAACATGTTGTGTTGAAGGCGTTGGGTGCCCCGTTGTTCGAGCAGTCCGGTAATTTTGTGGTTTCTTCGGATGCGGGCGCATCGGCGGCGCGTGTGTCGCATGCGGATGGTTCGTCCAATGCGCTGCTGCGACTGGTCGGCATAGGAAAAAAGTTCGGGCCCGTTGAGGTGCTGCGAAATATCGACTTGAGTATTTATCCAGGTGAGGTCCATATCCTGGCCGGTGAGAATGGGGCGGGAAAAAGCACTCTCGTGAAAATCATAGCCGGCGTTTACAACGACTATACGGGAACAATGGAAGTTGCCGGGCGGCAGGTGCGGCTGAATTCCCCACCGGAAGCCGCCGCGATGGGAATTTCCGTGATCTACCAGGAATTGTCGCTTGTCTCGTCCATGACGGTTTCAGACAATATCTTTCTGGGGCGGTTTAATCATCGGGCCGGTTTTGTGCGAAATAAAGTCCAGTATCACGAAACAAAGCAATTGCTGGCGAAGCTGGGTGTGCAGGCCCGGCCGGAACAGAGGGTGGGGGATTTACCCATTGCCACCCGGCACCTTATTGAGATTGCAAAGGCAATGAGTCGGGACGCAAAGGTCATCATCATGGATGAACCGACCAGTGCTCTGAATAGCCGGGAATCGGAAAAACTTTTCGCATTAATCCGCGATCTCAAAAGCAGCGGGTGTGGAATTGTGTACATTTCCCACAAGATGGAGGAAATCGAGCAACTCGCGGACCGTATTACGGTGTTGCGGGATGGGAGGTTGATTGGTTCGGTGCCGGCTGCGGAACTGCCCATACCTAAACTGATTCACTGGATGGTGGGCCGGCCGATGGAGCAGCAATTCTCGCGCCACGCTCCGCTGGCTGGAAAAGAGATATTGCGAATTGAGGGATTCAACGTTGCCAGTCCGCTCCGCGGCCATAAGCCGCTCGTACAGGAAGCCGCGTTGTCGGTTCGACAAGGCGAAATACTTGGTCTGGCGGGCCTGGAAGGTGCCGGCAACAGCCACCTGCTTTCAGGACTCTTCGGGGTGTATGGCCGACGGGCAACAGGCCGGGTGTGGATTGAAGGGCAGCCCGTAAGAATAGATCGCCCGGTTCACGCGATACAACAGGGCATGGCGCTTTTGACCAATGACCGTAAAGCCACCGGCCTGATTCTTCCGATGTCCATTATCGCCAACATCACGCTGGCCAAACTGAGGGCTTTTTCCACGGCGGGTTGGCGTCGCGGGGCGCGCGAGCTTCAGGCCGCGCGCGATAGCGCCCGGGCTTTGTGCCTGCGGGCCAATTCACTGGATATGGAAGTCGGAAAGCTCTCCGGCGGCAACCAGCAGAAAGTGGTGTTGGCCAAATGGATGCAGTTGAATCCGCGGGTGCTCTTGCTTGATGAGCCGACCCGCGGCGTGGATGTGGGGGCCAAACATGAAGTATACGAGTTAATGAACCAATGGACGGCCCGGGGCATCGCGATTATTTTGATCACCTCTGAAATGCCGGAATTGTTGGCGATGAGCGACCGGATACTGGTGATGCATCGCGGTCGGATTACCGCCGAGTTCTCAGGCCCGCTCGCAACACCGCAGGCGATTCTGAACGCCGCAATGGGACGTCCGGTGGAAAAGGAGATACTCTCGTGAACCAGCCAACCCCTTCCAGTAATACACCGCCGCAAAGTGCGGAAATTTCGGCGGGCGATTCCCACTCAGGCGACGTCTCGGCAGAAAAGCCACGCGATGGCGAACGGGGAGCCGGAGCATTACTCCACTGGATGACCACGCCCGTCGCGCGGGCTGTGGCAGCTCTGTTGCTGGTGCTGGTACTGGGCGCGATATTCAATGCCAACGGTTCATTTTTCAAGATCGCCACCCAACGCGATACGCTACGTGAAGTCTCCGATTACGGCATCCTCGCCTGCGGCATGACGCTGGTGATCATCACCGGCGGGATTGACCTGTCCGTGGGCAGTGTGCTGGCGCTGGTTGGGGTATGCTTTTCCATCATGAGCATTCACTGGGGCTGGTCGGCGTGGATTGTGATACCCATTTCGCTTTTGATCGGAGCGGCGGTGGGCGCTTTTTCCGGTGGACTGATCGCGTGGTTTGGAATTCAACCGTTTATTGCGACGCTTGCGATGATGGTTTTTGCGCGCGGCCTGGCTGAATATGTCAGCGGGAATATGGAAGTCTCCACGGCCATGGCGAATCCGGATGGAACCTACCATTATGTTCCGGTGCCGGCGATATTTCAGATTATTAATTCCAGCGTCTTCGGAGGCTATTTGGCGGTCGTCACCGTGATACTCATGTTTTGCGCCGCCGTGGCGTGGCTGATTCTATCCCGGCACCGGTGGGGCCGCTATCTGTTCGCCATCGGCGGCAACGAAGAGGCGGCGCGGCTTTCCGGCGTGCCCGTGGCGGGTGCCAAAATCGGGGCTTATATGGCATCAGGCCTATTTGCGGCAATCGCCGGAATTTGCCAGGCCGCCCAGGAACAGCAGGGCGATCCCCGCGCGGGCATCGGTTCCGAACTCACCGCTATCGCCATTGTGGTGATCGGTGGAACCAGCCTCATGGGTGGTCGAGGCGGAATGGGTCTTACCATTCTTGGAATGCTGACTATTGGATACATGGAGAAGATTCTGAGCCTGAATGCTGTTCCCGATGCCGGGCGATTAATGCTCACCGGGGCCATCATCGTCGCGGCAGTGCTGGCGCAGAGACGGCGTAGCTAGGTCTTAACCAACGGAAATTAAACGCATGAACGCAGAGAATCATTATTCGCTTGGATTTGATTTTGGAACCGAATCCGTCCGCGTCATCGTTGCTGACATTACCAATGGAAGAATTGTCGGCCACGCTGATGAAAAATACAGCCATGGCGTGATTGATCGTGAACTGCCCCACGGCCCCAAGCTTCCGCCCGATTACGCGCTTCAGCATCCACAGGATTGGCTGATGAATTTAGGCCGGGCGTGTGTTTCGGCGATGAAATCCGGAAAGTGCAAACCGGAAGAAATCGTGGGGATCGGGGTAGCCTTCACAAGTTGTACAATGTTGCCGACTATGGCCGATGGTACGCCGCTGTGCCTGATCCCTATTTTTGGCGATGTGCCGCTGGCATGGCCCAAACTCTGGAAGCACCATGGCGCAAAGCGGCAGACTGATCGCATTAACGAGGTTGCCCGCCACCGCGGAGAAGATTGGCTTAGCCGCTACGGTGGAACGGTTGGTCTGGAATGGTTCTTCCCAAAGATTCTTGAGACGTTGGAGGAATCGCCGCAAGTCTACCGGGCGACGGAAGTCTGGCTGGAAGCCGGCGATTGGCTGGTATGGCAGTTGACCGATGGCCCATGGCCGCGCTGTCAGAGCCGCAACCTGGTACGTTCCACTTGTCAGGCTGGCTACAAGGGATGCTGGAGCAAGCGCGATGGTTTCCCATCGCGCGATTTTCTCGCCGCCGTTCATCCGCAACTCGCCGATGTGGTAACACAAAAAATGCCCGGGCGAATGATGGCGCCCGGCCAACGGGCTGGCGTGCTTTCCGCAAAAGCTTCGGAATTGTTGAATTTGCGACCAGGGATACCGGTTAGTACCGCGATTATCGACGCCCATGCGGGGCTTCCGGGTTCCGGCGTGTGTGAGAACGATACGCTGGTGATGGTCATCGGCACCAGTTCCTGCCACATGCTCAATTCCGCTCACGAACATCGCGTTCCAGGAATTGCCGGAGTTGTCGAAGATGGTATCCTGCCCGGGAGCTTTGGCTATGAAACCGGCCAGGCCAGTGTCGGTGATGCACTTGCTTGGCTCGTGCGGACACTGGGTTCTTCCCACCAGCAGATGACTGATGTGGCGGCCACGCTGCCTCCGGGCTGCCACGGCGTGTTGGCGATTGACTGGCTTAATGGTTGCCGTACTCCGCTTATGGATGGCTGGCTCAGCGGCGCGTTCGTCGGCCTTTCCTTAACGACCCAGCCCGAACAAATGTATCGTGCTTTAATGGAAGCCACCGCATTTGGCGTGCGATGGATTGTCGAGTCGCTTAGGGACAACGGCGTGGCCGTCAATGGTTTCATTGCCAGTGGTGGCTTGCCCGTGAAATCGCCGCTTATGATGCAGATTTATTCCGATGTGCTCAAAGCCCGAATTACTCTTCCAGAAAGCGAGCAGAGCGTGGCCATGGGTGCCGCAATTCTTGGCTGCATCGCCGCAGATGCCAAACTCACTGGCTATCAGAGCATTACCGACACTATTCGCGCCATGGCCCGCCAGCGCACGGACTTGGCGTATGAGCCTGATGTCGCAAACGCCCGGCAATACGACAACCTTTACACCTTTTATCGAAAAATGACCGATGCCAATGGCGTTATCGCGGATGTAATGCATGGCCTGCGATCATTTGCTTAATAAAAAGCATCCGCCCTCAAATGATGTGACATACCCGTGGAGAATCTACCACCGTCCGCTTGGGGGTTTCGCACATACTGTCTCATGTTTACGTATCTGGCGACAGTCGAGTTACACGCGACAGCAACACCAAAGTGTCAACACTGGTGCATAACGCGGTGTGGGCTTCACATGTAATATTTGGCACATGCCATGCATAAGTTATACCGGATGTTCCAGCATAAAGCGGTGCTTCGCACAGCGATATCAGGCTGTAAAATCAACGCTGTTTGCGTCTTGATGGCAGCTTCTTTCTGGTGGCTACATTGACGCCACGGTGCGGGAGTGCTCGGGGCAGGATCACTTCCGCCAGTTCCAGCAACCGCTGCACCGATGGGTTAGCTGCGTGGCACCGATCAGCGAGCCGACACCATAACCAATCCCCGCCGCCGTGCCGTCGCGGTATGCAACATTGTACGATTGACTGCTGAGGCTCAACA
>JAJYGE010000583.1 GCA_021785155.1 Planctomycetota bacterium | reverse complement strand
CAGGTCGTCCCAAAGTGTTTTCCATTCCCGTTTTCCCCAACTGTAGGTCCGCTGGAACAAAGGAACCACGTACTGGTTGGTTCCCTCAATAATTTTCTGTAACTTGGTCTCTGATGCCTTCATGCACCTTTCTCCTGAAAATACGGGCCAGCACGGGAAGTTCCACAGAATACCAATCTCATAACTGTAACGCGCCAAGACGATGCTGGAAACTTTCAGTGTGTGACGGAATGGTGGCTACTTTTTCCAGACTCGGATAAATCTTATAAAATCCGCTGATAAAGAAGTATCCAACCAGGCAGTCAAACTGGCGCGTGTCGGTACCGAGCAACGCCGCGAATCGATCGCGTAGCGTTTTGCCGCTTTCATTGGTGATAAATGTGATATCCGACGACATGGCATAAGTTTAAGGGAGAAACGCGCGGCACTCAATGGCCACGCCATTAGGGGGCCGACGTGGGTGCGGCCCGGTTTTCTTGGGATTCGTAAAACGCAACGTCATCCGCACCGCGACGGTTACTGCGGAGCGGGCAGATCGCGGATAAATTCGACCAGATCCGTGAGCGTTGGACTGCTGGCACTGCGAACATAAAAGCCGCTGGTGGCCGTGCCCATGCACAGAGCTTCGGCAAGACTCAAACCCAGCAGCCGTCCGGCGACAAAACCGGCGTTGAAGTGGTCACCGGCACCTGTGCTGATTTTGGGGTGCTTCACAAATGGGCCGGCGAAAGTGGCCGAACCATTGGCATCAGCGGCGGCCCCGCCGGAACGGGGATGAATGACCACGGTTCCCAAATCCATTTTTTGTCGAATCGCCATCGCCAGAGATTCAATTTCCTTTTCCGGATCGGCGGAAACGGGAATATCCAATGCCGCGGCAACCTGGGTAGCTTCTTTAAGATTCAAACCAAGAATAACGTGCATAAAAGGCTTGAAAACTTCCAGCACTTTCAGCCCGACCCGCAGGTCTTCGCGCGTGCGTTTTTCGGGATCCGCTAAATCCACAAACAAAATGCGTTCACCCGGAGGAACCTCAGGCAGCACATCCGAGGCCAGTCGCCGCCAGATATCGTTCATGTAGGGCAACATGGTCCAGTTGACGGTGCCGAGAAGCCGGGAGGTGGCCACTAAACGGACCATTTCATCAATACCGACGCGCGAAACCAGATTATCCCAGGTGATCTCGGCGGTGGGTGTGAGTTTACCGAGCATGATTTTGCCATCATCAAATTCCAAGGCATCGGTATGGCACGCCTGCGCAATGCTGAGAATTCGCGCCCGTTGAGCCAATTCATGAAATACCGGATGAACATCAGGATAGCCGAGACTTCCAATACACGTAACGCCCAAGCCGATGGCGGCCAGAGCATTGGCCATAATCGGGCCATTAC
Source organism: Planctomycetota bacterium (assembly GCA_021785155.1). Next base: position 10,490 of record JAJYGE010000583.1, on the reverse strand, counting down.
CGCCGATTTTTTGCAATTTCACCACGACTTCAATATTGGCGCTTTGGCCTCTGGCTTCTCGAATGCGCCCGGCGAAACGTTCAATGGTGGCAATGCGATCAAATTCGCCGGCGCTGGCCCGCTTGTCCACGACCTGTGCGATTTCATCAACAAAACCATCAAGTCCGATGACCGCGCTGATGGATGCAACGTCCGCCCTGGCAAGTTTACCTGACACCGCCAGACAAGTTGCCGCACGTTTCTGATCCGCCATAAATTCTCCGCCGAATGAGCTTTACAATTCCGTAAACTGCATTAATTCAATTTTTTCGTGATGCTCCGGAATAGCAACCTGCGCATATTCCGCCAAGCCCAGGTCCGCCATCATGCGGCGCACGGCCGCCGGATCATAAGTTCCGGCCAAATCCATTAAATCCCAGAAAATACTGCCCGCTGACCGGGTATTTTCCAGCGGCGCAATGGCCTGCTTAAAGGCTTGAATCCGTCCGGCATGATTTTCAAAAACGCCGGATTTTTCCGCCCAGGTACATACCGGCAAAGCCAAAGTGGCCTGCGACACCAAACCATCCGGTCGCGTGCTTAACACCACAAGCGTTTCCAGGCCGGCCAGTGCCGCTTCGAGTGACTGATCGCCATGCCCCAGAGGATCGGCCAAGACCAGGCCGGCCCGAATCTGGCCGGCTTTAATTTTGACCGGCACGTCCGCGAGTTTGCAGATGTTACCGCCAAGTTTGGCGAGAACTTTTTCCGCCCCCGGGCGGTTAGGAGCTTTTTCCGCATGAAGGGTATAGGTTACCGCACCGGTGACGGGATTTTTGAAAACCTGATCCTGCCGGTCGACTTTCGGTTCGATAAGCACCAGCCAGGCTTGCGGATCAATGCGGCGCATCCACTGCGCAGCGAGGAACATTTCTTCCGTTGAATCAAACGCATTGAGTACCAGCACGGTGGAACCAGCGGCAGCGGCGGCGGCTTTTTTCAGGCTTTGATCAATTTGGCCAATTCCCTGCGCCGCGGTTAATTCCTGCGGCATGCCCTTGACTGCCGGTGCCTGCAGACGATTATTATGGACAAAATCCCAACCATAGCGGATGTCATCGGAAATCCACCATTTGTTTACATCCGCATTAAAGCGCGGTTTGACGCGGTAGACGCGGCCCTGATTATGTTCAATGAAAATATTTTCACCGCCGCTGGTAAACGGTGAAATGCTGGGCGTCTTTTTGAGAAACCAGACGCGTTGCGTAAAGAGAAAATCTTTATCCAATAGCGCCCCCACCGGGCAAATATCTATGACATTACCGGAAAGTGGGTTATCCAGAGATTGGCCCTGAAAAACGTCAATTTCCTCACGATGGCCACGACCAAATACGGCCAATTCACCGGTACCGGAAATTTCCCGGGTGAAGCGCACGCAGCGGGTACACATAATGCAGCGATCGCTGTAGAGTAACACATGTTTGCCGATGTCTTTTTTGGGCTTTTTGGCTTTATCTTCCTCAAAGCGACTTTCCGACCGGCCATACTGATAGCTGTAATCCTGCAAATGGCATTCACCGGCCTGATCACACACGGGGCAATCCAGCGGATGATTCAGCAGCAGGAATTCCATCACGGCTTTCTGATTGGCAACGGCCTTGGGGGAAATGCTGTGGACCTTCATGCCATCGACGGCGGGTGTCTGGCAGCTTGGAACCAGCTTGGGAACTTTAACGAGCTTGGCCGGGTCTTTGGGATCCGGCGATTCAATTTCCACCAGACAAATTCGGCAGCTCGCGACAATTGAAAGCCCCTGATGATAGCAATAATGGGGAATCTCCATACCGGCGTCCAGGCACGCCTGAAGAATCATTTTTTTGCCGTCCCAGGCAATTTTCTTTCCGTCAACGTCCATTGTGGGCATAAACATTACACCTTATAGCATTGCGTCCGCGCTTATTGACGGACAAGTTCCCCGTGTATTACGGGATATTTTTTACACTGCGGCGGCGGCCTGCGCGTCAAGCGTTAAACCTTGCACCTGATCCGATTTCAGGCGCGCCTTAAAATCTTCCGGAAACTTCTGCAGGAACGTCCGCACCGCCCAATTGGCACCATCGGCCAAGCCGCAGATGGTGGTTCCCGGCATGGACCCCATACTCAAGCCAATTTCCATGAGCATGTCAAAGTCCCGCGGTTTGCCGTAGCCGGCCACGATGCGATTGAGCATTTTGTGCATCCAGGCGGTGCCTTCACGGCAGGGCGTGCATTGGCCGCAACTTTCATGGGCGAAAAACCGGACGATATTCCGCAGCATCAGAACCAGATCGGTTTTGTCGTTCATGACAATAACACCGGCGGTGCCGAGGCCCAGCACGTTATATTTTTTGCCGATATCAAAATCCAGCGTGGCGTCATACTGGTCGGTTCCCAATATACCCATGGAAATGCCGCCGGGAATCGCGGCCCGGTATTTTCCACCCTTCACTCCGCCAGCGTATTTTTCAATGAGTGTGGACATCTTCACGCCCAGTTCCTCTTCATAAACGCCCGGCTTATTGACCAGTCCGCTGACGCCAAAGAGTTTTGGCCCGGCGGAGGATGGCGTTCCCATGGCCTTGAACCAGTCCGCGCCATGTTCAATGATGTATGGCAGACAAGCCAGCGTTTCCACATTATTAATAATGGTTGGTTTGGCGAAAGCTCCGGCGATGGCGGGGAATGGCGGCTTGATGCGCGGCCAGCCGCGCTTGCCTTCCAGCGATTCCAGCAGCCCGGTTTCTTCCCCGCAGATATACGCCCCCGCTCCGCGATGCACATAACAGTTATGAACGATATCCGTGCCCGGAATTTTCTGCCCAAAAATCCCTTTGGAGTAGGCTTCTTCGATCGCCTTTTCCAGAATTTTCGCCTGCAGATGGTATTCGCCACGTATGTAGATATAACTGGTTGTAATACGGTTAGCGAAGGCCGCTATGGCAATACCTTCCAGCAGTATGTGCGGATCATAATCCGTCAGGTAGCGGTCTTTGAAGGTGCCGGGTTCCGATTCATCAAAATTAACGGCCAGATACCGCGGATGCATCTCCTTGGGCAGAAATTTCCATTTTGAGCCGCAGGGAAATCCCGCTCCCCCGCGCCCGCGCAAGTTGGAGTCAATGACCAGTTGTATGATCTGTTCCGGCGTCATGGTCTGGGCTTTACGCAGCGATTCATAACCACCGGTGGCCACGTATTGATCCATGTTGATGAGGCTGCGCTTGGCGGGATCATCCGGGATGCGCTTGAGTAGAACTGGACCGGCAAACGCCATAATTTAACCTTTCCTATAATCTTTCACGCGCCGGGACTTTCCCCGGCGCACCGCACGACGATCATGGGATTAAGCCCATGATCGTATCTCCATATCATCCCGCCCGATCAGTGCCCCGCGGCGGGATGATCCGGCAGCGCCTTCAACGTGGCGACAAACGCGTCGGGCTTCATGCAGCCGTGCAGGTCTTCATTGACCAGGGCACATGGAGCCTGTTCACAGGCCCCCAGGCATTCGACTTCAAAAACGGTGAATTTATCATCGTCGGTGGTTTCACCGGGTTCAATGCCCAATACATTACGAATTTTATCCAGCACCGCCTGATGTCCACAGAGTTCGCAGGAAATCGAACGGCAGACATTGACCACGTATTTTCCGGACGGCTGAAGTCTGAATTCTTCATAAAACGTCACCGCATCCTGTACTTCCGCGCGCGATATGCCCAGAAATTCAGCCGCTTCATCTATCGCCTGCGGCGCAATGTAGCCGTAGGTGTGCATCATGGTGTGAAACAGCGGGAGCAACGCCGCCTGCTTGCGCGGATAGCGCGGAAAATATTTTTGTTCAATATGCGATCTGATCTCCGCCGTGAGATAGGGCTCACTGCGCTTAGGTTGGTACTGCTTCAGGCGGTCTTCAACAATCCAGGCCATAACTTTCCTTGCGTTTAACGATCCAATTCCGCGGCGATGATATTCAAAGATCCCAGAACCGCCACCACATCTGAAATGGTGTGGCCTTCCATCATCTTGGGCAAGACGCTTAAATGAATAAAAGATGGCGGACGGCACCGTGCCCGCCACGGATTTTTGCCGCCGTCACTGACAATATAAAATCCCTGTTCCCCGTTGGCGGTTTCACTGCAACCATAAACCTCGCCAACCGGCGGTTTGAACCCGCGATTGGTCATCACGAGTTCAAAGTGTTGAATCAGCCCTTCAATGGAGCCAAACACTTGGGATTTGGGCGGCAAAATATCTTTGCCTTCCGGGCTGACGTTCATTGAGCCGCCGGGAATATCATCAATGAGTTGCCGGATAATTTCGATGGATTGTTTCATTTCCTCAAGGCGCACCAGATACCGCGCCAGGACATCACCGGTCTTCATGATGGGCACTTTGAATTTTACCGCCGGCGCACCTTTGCCATCCCAGTTATCCTGGAAGCAGAAATAGGGATCATCCTTGCGCACATCCCGCATCACACCACTGGCCCGCGCCAGCGGACCGCTTAAACTCCAATTGATGGCCTCTTCACGGGAAATAATGCCGATGCCCTGCGTGCGGTCAATGAATATCCGCAGGCGATTGAGCAGTTTTTCAACATCTTCAATGGCCCGCGGCAGGGATTCATTAATAAACGCTTTCACCAGCGGACGAAACACATTATCATCCGCATCCTTCATGGTTCCGCCCACGCGGTTCCAACTGGTATGAAACCGCGAGCCGGTCACATATTCCATAATGTCATAGACGCGTTCGCGTTCGTTAAACCCGAATAAAAACGCGGTGAATCCACCAAGGTCCAAGGCCGCGGCCCCCACGCACAGCAGATGACTTTGAATCCGCGCCAACTCCCCTAAAATCGTGCGATACACTTTGCATCGCGGAGTTGGATCCACGCCGAAAAGCGTCTCCACCGCACGAATCCATGCCATTTCATTGCCCATGGGGGCCAGATAGTCCATGCGATTGACGATGGTGATGTACTGATTGAAATCCAGCACCTCGGCATTTTTCTCAAAGCCGCTGTGCAGATAACCGATAATGGGCACCACTTTGACTACGCGCTCGCCGTCAATTTCCATCACCAATCGAATGACCGTGTGGGTGGCCGGATGTTGGGGGCCGAAATTCAACGTCCAAAGGTTCGAATTATCCGAAAGTTGAGGGGTTGTCATGGGGTCATCCATCAGCATGGAGACTCCCTTTTCCATTGTGTACGGCATGTCCAAAACTCCAGCACAGCTTCGGCCCCGCGAGCAATCACAGCTCCCGGCGGCCCGGGTGCCCTGCAACAGGTACGTCACCCCTGACCAACTACCTTGTGATGTTATTCACAAACCTCGCCTTGAGCAAGCGCAGAGGGTAGTCGAAGCGGAAAAGGTGTGCCACGATGCTGGCCAGCTTTCTCCCGGCACGGTATGCTTGCAGCGATGATTGGATGTTCTGAAAAGATCGGTTCCGCACCAGGCCAGGGCATCCGCAAACGGGGCCAATTTACCGCCGCAATAACCGCCAATCGAGTTCTGTGCGCCGAACATTATATTTTGACCCTGCGGGTAAAGGATTTTCCGGGCAGCGAACCGGGACAATTTGTGCAGGTATTGTGCCCACCATCGGATGCGACTTGTGATTCCTCCGGCCATTCACAATTTGAAAACCGTGATATTACCTGGGAACCGGGAACCTTGCCCCCGCGATTTCATGCCCCCTATCTGCTGGGATCAGAACCGTATCTGCGGCGGCCATTTTCCATTGCGGGCCGCCGTGATGCGTCAAGTTCCGGCGGCAGCGAAATTGATCTGATCTATCGGGTTGTCGGCAAGGCTACCGGACGGATGGAGGCTTTGAAGATCGGCGAGGAATTGTCAATCCTTGGCCCGTTGGGCAATGCCTTTCCCATAGACCCAGATATGCGTATGGCACTGCTGGTCGGCGGCGGAGTGGGAATTCCGCCGATGATTTATCTGGCGGAAAAACTCTACCATTCAGGAATACCCGCGGTGGCGTTTATCGGAGCGCAGCGTGCGGACCTGATTCCCCTGGAGATTACCGGTGCGGTTGGCACCGGCCCAAGCGGCAATGTGCGCGAATTTGCGCGCTACAACACGCCGGCGATCGTGGCGACGAATGATGGCTCTCTGGGAAATAAAGGATTTGTAACCGAGGCACTTGAAGCATACGGACAGCAAATATCCCCAGAGGGAGGCGTGGTGTTTTGCTGCGGGCCAACGCCCATGATGCGGGCCACCGCACAGGTGGGCGCACGATTAAATTTGCGGTGCTACGCATCCCTGGAACAGCCGATGGCGTGCGGCATGGGCACCTGTCAAAGTTGTGTCATAAAGTATCGCCCCGCCGGGGCGGCGGAATGGGTATACAAACTTACCTGCACGGACGGCCCGGTATTTAACACAACGGAGATACTGTGGTAACGGCCAACCGCTGACGGCGGAAAGCCGGAAGGCCAGGCTGTAAACTTTGTCGGGACATTTTTCCCGAATCGTGGAGTATCGACAATTGAATAAAATTGTACATCTCGTTGACCCCACCAGCGGAATGGATGTGCTGGATACCATTGCACTGACAATCAAGGGCGTTGAGGGGACTCACCATGTTCTGATTTTTGGCCATCATGGATGGCGGGATGCGGCGATTGAAGCGGGGATACCTGAAAAGTGCATCACCTGGAATCGCACGCTGGCCCGGTGGGATCCCACCATGGGTCGATTTCTGACCCAATGGGTCAAAAAACACACCCCCTCGCATATTCATGCCTGGGGGTTTTGGAGCATCGCCGCGGCGAGCCGATTGCGCGCGTTTGTCGGTGGGCGCATCGCCTTTATCCAGACGCAACCCAAAAAGCCGCAACTGCGGCAGTTGCGGCGGAATATGGAGCGAGCGCCGTGGCTGCTGATAACACCATGGCGATGTGTCCAAACCGCGCTGCACGCCGACGGTATTCCTCAAAACAATGTCGTGCGCGTCAGTCCGGCGGGCTGGCTGGCACCGGAAGCCAAGTCGCTGCCGAAAAACCTGCGGCGATCGCTTGGAATGCAGGCCCGGGAAGGGCCGGTGGTTTTCCTGGGAGGGTGGTCGGAAGAATCGATCCGGCATGACATGGGCATTTGGGCGGTGGGGATCGTGGCGGAAGCGAATGCTGATCTATGGGCGTTGATCCGTAACGATGATGTGCCGCGTAAAGAGGCGGTGAATCCTTACGCGGGGTATCAGTCCTTCGCACGCACGCTCAAAGACCCACAACTGGTAACCATTGCCCCCGCCCGATACACCTGGGGACAATTGGCGGGGGCGGCGGATATTTTCCTTTTTGCCCCCGCAGGGGCGGCGGGCGTCAGCAGCCTGTTAGCGGCGATGGCATTAGGCAAGCCTATTATCAGTGCCCGCACGGATCAAGTTTGTGAATTGCTGGAAAACGGCACCAGCGCGCTGCTGGCACCCCCGGATGATCCACGCGAATTGGCCGCCCGGCTCAATGCGCTAATTGAAAACAAGGCCCTGGCTCAGAAGATTGGTGCCGGTGCCAAGGCCGCTTTTGACGAATTTGCACGCCCGGAATTATTTTGCGGTCAGTTGGATTCCATTCATCGCCAGATCACGCAAGACCCCGGCCTGAAGCAACCCATTGAAATACCATCTTAACAATCCGATTTGGCGATCTAGGCTCCAGAGTGGTAGCCTCTATGAACGGATATTGCGTATGATGCACGGAAAACAGGCGAAATCAATCTATGACCACCATGACTGAAAAAACCACCGCGGATAACCCGTCTGTCAGCGACGCAGCGCCCGACGTCCGTTTTTTTAACCGGGATTTAAGCTGGCTGGATTTTAATGCCCGAGTGTTGCATGAAGCCGAAGACAAACGCAATGCGCTTCTGGAGCGCTTGAAATTTTTGGCCATTTTCGCCAGCAACACCGATGAGTTTTTCATGAAGCGCATCGGCTTGATGAAGCGCTGGATTGCCGGCAAACCCAACGAAATAGGCCTGGACGGCCTCACACATCGCCGCCAGCTTGAACTGGTGCGGCAACGCCTCAGCGATATGTCCGCCCGACAGCACCACATCTGGAATTCTGAACTTAGACCATTATTGGCGGAGGCCGGCATTACGCTGCGCCGCCATGATGAACTCAATTCAAATCAGCAGGCTCGCGCGGCGGAATATTTCACACGCTATATTTTCCCGGTGCTCACGCCGCTGGCGGTGGATCCGGGACATCCGTTCCCATTTATCAGTAATCTGAGCATTTCCATCGGCGTGCTGCTGCGGCAGCCGGCGCTGCCGGAGGCTCTGTTCGCACGGATAAAAGTACCGCGGCTGTTTCCGCGGTGGTTCAAGATTGAAGAGGCGTCCGGCACGACATTTGTGCCGCTGGAAAGTCTTATTCAGGGACAACTGGAAATGTTATTTCCGGGCATGCATGTATTGGAGTCGCAGATTTTCCGCGTAACCCGCAGCGCTGAAGTGGAGGCAGCCGAAGATATTGAAGACTCTGAAGACCTGCTGGAGGAAGTACAGGAGGAATTGCGGGCCAGACGGTTTGCCGAGACCGTGCGCGTGCAGATATCCGCCGGTATGTCAGAGGAAATGCGTCATTATCTGACCGATGGCCTGGAGCTGCACAGTGAAGATTTAGAAGAGGAACCCGAACCGTTGGGCTTGGCGGATATGATGAGCCTGGCGACATTGGACATGCCTACGTTGCGCCTTGCGGTCTGGACGCCGGTATGCGCGCCGGCATTGGCTGATCCCGACGCCAGCATTTTCGCACTGATCCGTCAAAGCGATATTCTGGTGCATCATCCGTATGAAAGTTTCAACAGTTCCGTGGAACGGTTTATTCTTTCCGCCGTCAATGATCCACAGGTGCTGGCTATTAAAATGACGCTTTACCGCACCAGCGGGGATTCCCCATTCGTACCCGCGTTAGCCCGGGCTGCGGAAATGGGCAAACAGGTGGCGGTACTGGTGGAACTCAAGGCCCGGTTTGATGAGGAAAGTAATATTCAATGGGCGCAGGCTCTCGAAAGAGCCGGAGCGCATGTTGTTTATGGGATTCTGGGCTTGAAGACCCATACCAAAATTGCGCTGGTGGTGCGGCGGGAAGACGGGGCGGTCAAATCTTATGCGCATATTTCCACGGGCAATTACAATTCCCGCACGGCCGAGGTTTATACCGATCTGGGTTTGTTTACCTGCCGGGAAGATATCTGTGAAGATGTGGTGAATCTCTTTTCGTACCTGACGGGCCGGTCGCTCAAAAGCAATTATCATAAACTTCTGGTGGCACCGGTGACCATGCGCCGACGGTTCCGGGAGATGATCCAGCGCGAAACAGCCCATGCCCAAGCCGGTCATCCGGCCCGGATCATCGCTAAAATGAACGCCCTGGAGGACATGGAAATTATAGAAACACTTTACCGCGCCGGGCAGGCGGGCGTGAAAATCGATCTGATCGTGCGCGGTTTTTGCTGCCTGCGGCCTGGAATTCGAGGCTTCAGTGAAAATATCCGTGTGATCAGCATCGTGGGAAGATTTCTTGAGCACTCCCGCATTTTCTGGTTCCACAACAACGGGCAGGAAGAAATTTACATGGGATCGGCCGACTGGATGAGCCGCAATTTAAGCCACCGCGTGGAGGCCGCCACGCCGATTGAAAATCCGGTGCTCTTCCAACGCATCCGGGAAATTCTGGACATTATGCTCTCGGATAACCGGCAGGCATGGGACCTTTCCGGCGATGGTACCTGGATCCAGCGGTTTCCCGCAGTCGGCGAAACACCGCGTGGCAGTCAAGCCCGCCTGATGGAACTGGCGGTTCAACGCCAACACACCATTTCCGCCGATGAAAATGCATCTTAGTGCCGCCAAGTCGGTGCGTGAGGGTAGCCGGATGGAAATCTCCCCATTGCGTTCGTCAAATAGTTGTTGCACATGCCAAGGCGCGTTGGCGTTGCGCAATGAGAATGACTATGACGCCAAGCGTCTGCCTCATCACACAGTGAATAAAACCCGCACCAGATGAACGAAACGATTATCTATCAAGGCAACGGGGACGACGGGACTCGAACCCGCAACCACCGGATCGACAATCCGGTGCTCTAACCAATTGAGCTACGTCCCCTGGAATTTCCAGAGTTCAGTATAGTACGGACAATCTGACCCGACTGTCAAGAATGCCCGGCCCCGTGACAGAGCGCCGGTGTGGCAATACATCCGGGGCACCCGTGGATTTTCCGCGCAAAACACGCGGTGCAAGCACACGCGGCTAAAAGGGGATGGGGTGCCCCGGTACACTGCCCGGATTTATTGTCACGCCCGAAGATACGTTTTGTAGGGCCTGTGACAAATTCTGCCAGGTCTTTCGGGGCCAAAGCCTTAACGTTTTAGCGCTGTTGCTCATTATCCCGCTTACTGCCACCCTATAGCCTTCCCGATGAATAGTTCAGA
>JAJYGE010000576.1 GCA_021785155.1 Planctomycetota bacterium | reverse complement strand
AAAACATAATGCAAGGACAATGCCACAAATAGCAAACTATTTTAGTGGCTACACGTAAACGCGAAAAATAACACTTAACTAATTATAAAACAACGAGTTACGCAAAAACGTCGTTGGAACATCCGTTCCAGCGCGGTTCGGTCGTAACCAAAATCTCACGCGGACGTGGGGATTTCGCGGAGCCAGCGGGGCGGGGCTGTGGATAACACGTATTTTTGAGAAATTGTGTCGGAAAATGCTACACAAAAAATCTTTGTCCCGGCGCGTCGGCGACGAAGAAATCAACGGATGTCGGCGTGGCCCTTTTTATTTTTTCATGGAATCCACAACGCGCCGGGCTTGCGTGGCGATGTCACTTTGCATTCCTCCGAGGTGGCGGACAACGGCCCGCAGGCTGCCGACCTGCGTGGGATTGGTAGTGTGTTCTAATTGATTGTTGAGGAAGGTGGAATCTTCATTAACCTGCAATTGCAGGAGTTTCAGCAGACGTAATTGTGCCGCGGGCGGCATAAGTTGCTGCTTGCCACCGCCACCGCCACCGCCTCCGCCACCGCCCTTTTGTGGATTTTGCTGCTGTTTGAGCGCGTCGATAATGTCTTTTATTTTGGCCATGGCCGAGGCTTGTTCATCCAGCACACCCTGATCGACGGTGGCTGCCGAGAGCGTATTGGCGGCCATGCGCATATCGTTGATGATCTTGCCATTGAGCCACGCCAGCAGCGGTGCCGGACCGGCTTCAACCGCGCTTAGCGCTGCAAGCTGGGCGATCAGCAACTGCTGGGCACGGGCAATTCCCACAACCCGCAACTGCTGGGGCCGATTTAATATGCCCTGAGCTACGCGCGATTCACGCAGTGCGCGGCTTTGATCCATCAGCAATTGCTGGGCCTTGAACAATAACTGGTATTGCTTTTTCAAGCCGGCAATCTGATTTTGCCGCTGTTTGTTTCGGATTTTTTTCAATTGCTTTTCTAACAAGGCCAGCGCCTGCCGCAAATGATGCAAGGCCCGATTCTGATTCTCCACACCGCGCGGCTGATGGTCGCGCAGTAATGATCCTGTGGCCTGCCCCATATTTTCGCTGGCGGCCCGCAACAACTGCCCAACATGTCCGGATTGATCGGCCCGATCCGCCTGGGGCGCGGCGGTGAGCGTATCAAGTTGCAGGCGACTTTCACGGTTGGCGGTGGCGGCCAAAGCGGGTTCCGGCGCATGGGCACCGGCTAGGGTGGTGGTGGCGATCAGCGCTTGTTGTCGAATAATCAGCTGCGCAACAATGCGGATCAAATCCTGTAACTGTTTGGCCAGTTGCCGCAATGATTTATTGTGCGCGCTATTGAGGGCTTTGAGCATATCGCTTAATCCCTGGTGCGATTGCGCCTGACCGGATGATCCGGATTGCATCTGATTTTTACGGATCGCGCCGGCGGCCAACTGCATGGCGGAACTGACCGTGTCTTTCTGCGCAATTTTCGCGGCCTGTGCCAGTGCGGCCGCCAGAGCGGGATTGCTTTTTTTCAAAGCCCGGGCCGCCTGTTGCAGCTTGCTGGCGAGTTTGGCGGCGTGGCCGGCCAGAGCATTTTGTTTTTGGGCCAATTGTCGCAATGCTTTTTGCAATGCCGGCGGCAATTGACTCCTATCCATGCCGATGGTTTTAGCGGCCAATGCTTTGAGCTGGTTTTGCAGGAGTTGCTGCTGTTGGAGTATGTGCCGGGTTTTAGCGACCAAGGCGTCAAATTCGCCCTGTGCGCCCAGGCGGTTAAGAAGTTCACGCATGGTTTGCATCGCCTGATTTTGCGCGTCTCCCGCCGCCGAGAGTTGTCGGGCGGCTTCGGCGGGGGCATTTTGTCGAGCCAGCGTATCGCCGCGGGTTAAATGCGTGGCGGCCTCGGGCATGTTGATGTGTCCGACATGTCCCATTTCAGTTGTGGCAAGTGTGGCGAGTTTACCGGCGGTCGATTGATCGAGTGTGTTGCGGCGGGCGATACGGTCAATGCGCTTCAGGGTGCGGGTAATCTGATCCGCCCGGGCGGCCTGGTCCGCCTGTTGTGCGGCGAGATCAGCTAATGCCGTCTGTTGTTGCGGTGTGGCCTTGCCGGCGCTTTTTATGGATTGTGCAATGGCGGCGGTTTGAGCGGCGGTGTTTTGCTGCCTCAGAAGCAGGGCTTTTATGGCCCGGCGAACACTCCGCAGGTCCGCGGCTATCTCCGTGGCAATGGCCTCCCGTGCGCGAATCATCACCAGCAGGCGGGCGGATTTCACCAGAGGATGACGTTGCACCGTGCCGTCGGGGAGTGTGATCTGATAATTATCGCCGGCCAGAGCCACAAGTTCTACGCCGTCCCCTGGCACCAGATGCAGCTTTGCCGGCGACCAGCGTATGGTACTGCTGCCCTGCTGCAGACGGGTTTGCGCATCATAAGCCAGGGTTTGCCACCGCATGGTTTTTCGGAATGCGGGAACCGTTGCTCCTTTAATATTGGTGACTGTCCCCATTAAAAACAGTTGGGTCAGACCCAGATCATCGCTGCCCTGAATAGTTAAATGAAACGAGCCGTCGGGGGCCAGTTCCACCGAATGGCGGGGGTTGGAGATAACAACGGTGGGTAGAGAATCGGGAACAACATTTAATTGCAGCAAACCGCCCCGGCGATTGGCCAGGCCGGAACCGCTTATGATGCGCAAGCGCCCGGATATGGATTTTTCCGCCACCCAGCGAACGGTCAAAATATTGGTCGCCTGATGCGCGATGTGTGCCGCAAGGGCGATAGGAGCTTTACTGACCGCATGAACAAAAGTAAGGGGCACGGTATGCGGGCCGGATTTCAGCGGTTGATCCGCGGTCACGGTCATGGTGATGGTGGAGCCGCGAATCACACGCACCGTTCGATTCATGAAATTCATTTCAAATATCGGCGCGTGCGCGGCGTAGCTTGGCGGCGCGATGCTGGCGTTCATGGCGATAATGCGCGGGCGGGGCATTAAATGCAGGGTAACCCAGGGTTCGCGATGATCGTCGCCCGCGACCGGGCGGATCTGGATGGATTTTCCCTGCGGCAGGAGAACCTTTTCATATAAGTGCCCATGTCCCGCGCCCTGCCAGGTCATCAGTTGTGCGCCGCCCGGCTGATCGGTGCCCCGCACCTCCAGCCATACGCGCAAGTCTGTTCTGAAGCCCTTGGTCACCACGGCCCGCAGCGTCAACGCCTGGCCCCGCGGCCAGATGGCGGGCGGTTGCGCATTGGGAGTTTTCCAAACCAGTTCCACGCGCTGACTGAGCGGCCAGGGATGCGGTGTCAGCGGCGACTCCCAGCGCTGTAAAGAAAGTGCCGCATCTCCGGGGTTCAGGCCAATCACCAGCGCTGCCACCAGCACCGCCAGGGCCGCGATAAGCCAGAGTTTCACCACCGGACGCCAAGATAACGCATTTCCCACCCGCACCGATTGTGCGGTTTGATCCGCTTCGATAATGGCTTTGGCCGCCAGCACATTGAGACGATCGGTGCGATTTTCCATAAATTCGACCGCGGATTGCAATTGTTCATGTTGTAACGCCGCCGCATTCTGCAGAATCCCGGCAAGAAATTGATCGGGGATTGGCCGCAGTATGCGGGCAATAACATCCTGCCACAGAAGAATCGCGGTTCCCCCCAGCACAACAATGAGAAGAATCAGTCGCACAATCCCCGGGAAGTGGAAAAAGCGGTCGCCCAGAGCCAGAATCAAGGCGGTCCAAAGCCAAGTCGAAAGCACCAGCGCAACGCCATGGAGCACCAACGCGGCGCGCAGCGTTTGGCGCAATTGACCGATGCGCTGCAACAGGGCTGGGGCTGATGCGGGATTTTCCATGGTGGCTGATTCTCCGTGAGACCAGATTTTGCAGGGGCTTAGATCAACCCCGCACGTTTCCTTAGTATCCATTCTACCGTCAACAGCAGTACCAGCAGTGCCAGCGCCCACGGTTTGTTCCACAATTGTCGCGATTGACGGATGGCCACTTCCACGCTGCGATCCGGAATCAGTCGCGCCATGATACTTTGCCCCGCCAGTGGCACCACCGTGCCGCCGGTGCCCGCGACCAGCCGGGCCAGTGCCGCGGGATCTGCCGTCAGGATGGTGAATTCACGCCTGGAGGCGGCAACATCCATTTCCACCGGCTTAACGGCCGCCGGCAAAATGCCGGGCTTTGCCGTCAGGGTGTAATGCCCCACCGCCCATGGCGTGACTTCGCCCTCAAATTGTCGATGCGATGAGCTTATCGGCGAAAGCACAATGGTCTGGCGGCCACTGGCGGAAGTCAGCATCACCGGTACGGATGCGGGCATCTGACTGATTAACTGCGGGTCCCGCACGGAAAGAAAAATCCGATTGCTCTGCCCCACCTGCACACGCGGTGTCTGCATGCGAAGCACAATGCCATGCGATCCGCCAAACACGCGCTGGCGGGCCAATTCCCGCATCATTTCCAGCCAGTAGCTTTTGTACAACGGTGCCCCATGGTAATAGCGCCAGCGCCAGGTATCGTCAATGGCCGAAAACATGGTCCGCCCGGCACCATAGCGGCCGAACACCAGAAGCGGCGCAGGCCGGCCATCAATGCGGTGGCTGGGTAAATCCGCCAGCACGGTGGCGCTGGGTTGCAGACCGGCCACCGGCTCAAACCAGTACAGCGGTGGTAAGTCGGCGACTTGCCGGAGATTTTTTCGCCGGCTGTTAAAAAAATGAAATAACATGCTCTGCCTGCCGATCGCGGTCAGATGCAGTTCAAAGGGTTCATTGGGTGGGGGGGCGAACATGGGATTATCGGGGTTGCCGGCAATGATCGGCAGCAAGGGAGCCAGTGGTGTATGCCGATACGCATCCGGGGCGTAATCCGCGCCGGCGATCATTCCAAAACCGCCGCCATACCGCCCGACAAACCGGAGAATTATTTTTTCCTGGGCGGCGGAAAAATAATCGGGATTCACATCGCCCAGCAACAGCACATCATAGCGATTCATCTCCGCCTGCGTATCGGGGAAGCGGTTGATGGGAATATTGCCCTCCTGCGCAAAACGGTTATCCGCGGATAAAAGCAGGCAGCTAAGCAGTGTTGTTTTTTCCCGCATCAGATCATTTTTCAGATAACGGTATTCCCAGCGCGGATAGCCTTCCACATACAAAATCCGCACCCTGGCCCGTACCACACGTGTCCACACTCCGCTGGAGGTGTTGCCACGATGCGTCAACTCATGCGGCAACGGGTCCGCGGTCATTATCAGATGGTAGTTTCCCGGTTGCGACGGATGAAATATCAGGCTGACGTTTTGCCGGGATGTGCCGGGATGAATGATAATGCGACGGCTGGTTAATTCACGACCCCGGTGATGATCTTTGGCGGCTTCGAATAGTCGAATGGTGGTGCTTTGTACAAATGGCGCGGCGGTGATGCGTATTTGGGCGGTCACCGCCACCGGGTCCTGGACAAAGGCGTGGCGGGCCACCCGGGCATCGGCGATTTCTAAATTAAACGGTGCATGAATCTGTCCGATGGGCACGGCCAAAATGGGTGTGGCTCCACCTTTGGCCAATCGATGCACCAGACTCATGGAGGCCGGGCTGGTGGATCGTCCGTCGGTGTACGTAAGCACCGCACTGATGGGACGGCCCCGCAGTTGATTGAATATTTCCGCCACCACACCGGGAACATTGGTGGCGTTGGCTTGAGGCGTTATGGCGCGGAGCCGTTGGAGCAACGGAGGCAACTGGGCCGGAGCATTGGCCATGCCCAGCAGATGCGCGTGGCTGCCGCCGGTAAATATCGCGACGCTCTGATGTTTCACCAGATCTCCCAGCCAGTTGGTTGCCGCCTGATCCAGACTCCAGCATGCCACATTAAACCGAGAGGGGCGTTTTTTTGCGTCCGGTACCGGCATCGCCTGCCGCACCTGGTCCATGAGTTTTACTTTAGATGGACTTTCGTACGCATCGCGCAGGGTCATGGAGCGGGAAGTATCCACCCAGATCGCCACCACCGCCGGACGGCGCAGCGTATGAACCATGACCACAATCGGTTTGGCCAGCAGCAGCACCACGAGAGCCAGTATCGCAGCCCGCGTTATGGCCATGGCGAGTTTCAACCGCGGCGCGGCGGTCTGATGTCGATAGCTCCACCACCCGGCAATCGCCGCCGCCGCCACCAGCAATGCCATCAGCCACGGATGCCCGGTACCCAGCGCCCAATGCCCGTCGCTGGATGCGGCGACGGGCCATGTTTCATAGCGTGCATAACCAATGTTCATTTTGCGCTCTCTGCTTTAATACTTTTTCCGCGGCCATGGTCATAGCGCGAAAAGGCCCGTGCCAATAGTGTTTCCGCCAGTAACGCCAACAGTGCCAACAACAATAATCGCTGCCCCGCGTTGCCGCCGCTGGAAGCCTCTTGGCTGTGCGGTTGCGACAGTTCACGCGGCGCGCTGATAACATCGGCGCGGGGCAAACCGAGAATGGCCGCGATCCGGGCGGCGGGAATATGCCTGATATCGGCATCGGCCGGATTTACATTGACCGCCACCAGACGGCTGCGTGAGATATTACGATATTGACCGACCGTCCAAAGGCGCGGACTTATCGCTACAACTTGCGCACCGATCCGCTTTTGTCGCAAAATAAAGGATTGGTGGCCGGGGCCATGCCAAGTGTCCGCACTTCCGGCAGACTCTCGGAAACGATCCCCAACCTGCAGATTCCAGCGGGCGTTACGATCTGGAATACCGAAATACATCATTTGATACACAAACGGCAGAAAGGATGGCTGCGCCGGAAAATCGGTCCAGCGCGTGTCGCATGTGAATGCCGCCACGATTACCCGGCCATGGCCCAGAACTGTGCTCACCAGCGCCGGCTGGCCACTGGTAAAGGAAAGCAGCGTGCGCGCAACATCCGGATGAATGACGCGCAAATCCAGATAATGCGTTGTTGTCACAGTGCCTATGCCGGTGTGGATTCCGCTTTGCCGGGCGGCGATAAATGGCTCTGTAATCGCATTGCTGGAGCCGCTTAAATCAAAATGCAGCGCCCGCGGCGGCTGGATATTTCTACCCATGATTGCCGGTAGTAATCCCGGCGCTCCGGCATGGCCCCCCAGCGCCATGCTCCAGTTGCGCCCGGTAACATTGGGGCCGGGAAATACCACCAACAGGCCCCCGGCTTCAACAAAATCACGTAAACGGGCGGTGGTTTGCGGGCCCGGTGCCGGTGCGTCGCTGAAAATGATCGCCGCGTATTGCCGCAACGATTGGCCGGAAAGTTCAAGGGCGTTTATGACATGCGGGGCAAAAACGTTCCCGTGGGCGAGCGGTGCCAGTGCGGTTGCCAGCCACGCGGTGCTGGCCAGGCGATTGGTCATCGGGTCGCCGGGTGCGCCATCCACCAGCAGCAGGCGTAGGCGCCGATGCGCCCGCACTACCAGCCGGCGCGTATTATCAATCAATAGCCCATCCGCGGGGAGCCGGGCTGTAATCGTGTGCATTCCCGCGACGGTAATATCCGCTCCCATTGTGGTCTCAACAGTCACCGCGGAACCGGCATTGATGCGCGGAAGCGTAACACTTCCAGCGGCGACCCGATCCAGAAACAGACGAACGTTCACCTGCGCCTGGGGTGCGACGGTGGCATTGAATACCGTCAGTCGCACACGCAGAGGTCGGTTGATAAGCGCAAAGGGCCGCACGAGTTTTAATTGCGTTATGGCCATGTTACCGGCGTGCCGATCACCGACATCAAAGACTTTCACCGTGGCTCCGGTCCGGCGAATTGCGGCCATCAGCGTTTTCAGGCGTTGCGGTGTTCCGGCCCCGGTGGCGTTTTGGGCATTCGTCAGGGGCGCAAAAGCCGCCTGCGCATCGTCGGTAATCAACCAGAGGCGTTGACGATTGGAACGTTTCTTCTGTTTCCGCAATACGATTAAAGCCCGCTTTAATCCGGCCGCCAGATCCACGGCCGCGTCCGTGGCTGTTTGGCGCGCCACGAGTCGGCTGGCCATCGCGATGTCCGGCGTAGGTTCCTGGAGCATTCCATGCGGGTCGGTGGAACCACTGATAATGGCCACGCGTCCATGTGCCGTGGAACCGTTGAGCCAACCGGCCAACAGCGCCTGAGATTTCTCAAAAATTGTTTTTTTTCCGGCGGGACGATATTGCGTCGTGTAGGAATTATCCCACACCACCACGGTCAACTTGTCGGCGTTGCCAAGAATCGCCCCCAGCACCGATCCGGGCGGCAAAAACTGCGCAATGCCCGCCGCCAGCAGCAATAGCGCCAGACAGCGCAAGAGCAACAGCAGCCAGCGTTGTAATTTAAGTTTGCGCACATTGCGCCGATGGGCTGCCAGAAGAAATTCCATCGCTGCCCAGGCCTGTATACGGAACCGCCGCCGGTTCAACAGATGAATCACAATCGGTATCGACACCGCCGCCGCTCCCGCGGCAAACAGCCAGGGTGTGACAAAAGGCAGAACAGCAATCGGCAACAACAAACTCAAAACAACTCCGGTTGACGGTACAGACGCAATATTCAGTTTTCAGGAGTTAGGAGCCGGGATTAAGCGTCTCGCATCGCGGATGCCGTTCATCCGCACGTTTACCTGCCGGGCAAAATAGCAGCGAAGCGCTTCCAAAACCTCCTGACTCCTCGTTAATGAATCCGCGCTGCGCGGTTCGCTAAAAATCCCGGCAACGATACATCCAGCGGCACGCTGGTATCAATTTGCAGGAAATCCACCTGCAACTTATGGCACGCGGAGCGTAATGTTTCCGTGTGCTTCTGAAACTCCTCCAAATACGCCTCCCGCAAGGCCTGTGGCTCCACGACCACCTCGGCAACGTCTTCCATGCCTTTAAACATGGTGGTATTGCGAAACGGAAATTCCAATTCATCATGATCCAGCACCTGCATCATGATGACATCATGCCGCCGGTACCGTAGATGCCGGATGCCTTTAATGATACCCGTGGCGTCATCAAACATATCGCCAATAACAATAAACAGACTCCGATGGCGTATTTCCTCGGCAATTTCCTCCAGCACCGGTCCGGTGCCCGTTTTCGGTCCGCCCGGTACGTTCGCCAGTTCTTCAATAATGGTGCGCCATTGCCGCGGGCTGTTGCCGGGGCGCAGAATGCGGCGGATTTTTTCATCAAATACCGCCAGGCCCGCGCCGTCCTGCTGATGAATGGCTACATACGCCATGCTCGCGGCAATGCTTATGGCATGATCAAATTTGCGCCATTGCGGGTTGGATTGTCCCGCATAATTCATGGAATTTGACGCATCGACCACCAGCATCACCTGTAGATTGGTTTCCTCTTCATATTGTTTGATGTAATGGCGATCCGTGCGGCCAAAAACTTTCCAATCCACATACTTAATATCATCGCCGCTGGTGTAGGGACGATGTTGCGCAAATTCAATGGAAAAGCCTTTATAAGGCGAGCGGTGCATGCCGGTGATAAATCCCTCCACGATCAGCCGGGCGCGCACATCCAGCGCCGCGATCTTGGCCAGCGTGCGCGGATCGAGATATTTTTTATAATCCGTCTTTTGCGGGACTTCTACACTCACTGATGCACACGCCGATAAACCATGCCTGTCAACTTAATTTCATTGAACTTTTCCGCGCCTCACGCAGTGTGCAATACTTTCGGCATACCCGCGGTTACTTTGGCGCTTTGATCATCACGATCCGTGTGGTCAATGAGCATGCGGATAATATCATCGGAATGAATGCCTTCCGCCTCGGCATTGAAGTTGGTCAGCACGCGGTGCCGCAATGTCGGATGCGCCACCGCCCGGATGTCTTCCGTGCTGACGTGATATCGCCCCTGCAGCAACGCTCTGGCTTTGCCCGCCAGTACCAGATATTGTGAGGCCCGCGGCCCGGCTCCCCACGCCACATAATCCTTTACAAACTTGGGCGCGTCAGGCTGCGACACGCGCGTCCGTCGCGTTAAACGCAGGGCGTAGCGCACCACATGATCCGGTACGGGGACTTTTCGCACCAGTTCCTGCAATTGCAGCACCTCTTCCGCCGTCAGTACATGTTCCACCTGCACATGTCGCCCGGCCGTGGTGAGCCGCACAATGTCAAATTCTTCCTGCTCTGTGGGGTAGCTGACCAGCACATTAAACATGAACCGGTCCAATTGCGCCTCCGGCAACGGATACGTGCCTTCCTGTTCGATGGGATTTTGCGTGGCCATGACAAAAAAAGGTTCGGGCAGTCGCCGTTGCACGCCACCGGCGGTAACCTGATGCTCCTGCATGGCTTCCAGCAATGCGGCCTGCGTTTTCGGTGGCGTGCGGTTAATTTCGTCGGCCAGAACGGCATTGGCGAAAATCGGCCCTTTAACATAACGCAATGATCTTTGTCCCGTTGATTTATCTTCTTCAATCACCTCGGTGCCGGTAATATCCGACGGCATGAGATCAGGCGTGAACTGCACACGGTTGAAACTCAGATTCAGCGTCTTGGATAACGTGGATACCAGCAATGTTTTGGCGAGGCCCGGCACACCCACCAGTAAACAATGCCCCCGACAGAATAACGCAATGAGCAATTCTTCAATGACCTGATCCTGGCCCACCACCGTCTTGGCCAGTTCCCGACGGATTTTTTTGAACCCGTCCTGGAGTTTCTCCACGCTTTGGAGTTCCTGCGGCGATAATTCCATGCTTTCGCTTGAACTGTTTTCCACGGTCATCTGAAATCTCCGGAATAAAAGACCCTATCAAAATACCACAACGCGGCAAATCCGCCTAACGCCGCAATAAAGCCGCTGACAATGGGGGGTGTGTGACACTTTACGCGGGCAGTTTTTCCGGCGCGGGGCCTGTTGATTTAGTCAAAAATATTGATCGCAACTGGCCTTGGCGCTATAAAAATGGAGGTGGAGTCGCACAAAACACGGTTAAATCGACACCCTCCGCGCCGGGATCGCAACCCGGCAATTCCTCGGACAGGCTCGTCGCCACTTCTTTCGCTCAATGTTCAACGCGCCGCGTAAACTGTCACACACCCCTATGGCCGAACTCGCCGCACACCCTCCCATGGAAAGGCCATGACGGGCGAAGTGCCCGGATGTTTTTGACGGCCAGCATCCATCACGAAGCGCTGTTGAGACCAATTTGCGCCCGGTCATGAATGCCATTGTGTATACGCCATGGTCCGTTGGCCATGTTTCCCGTAATTACCGCCTGCCGCACTGTCGAGGCAAGATGAATTTGTGGGGAATTCTGACGAAATTCACACCCCGAAATAGACACGCTGCCAGACGTTGCGCTGATGGCGGCAAAGGTGTGGTTCCACTGACAGAACGTGCAATCGCCGAATCCAACTGTGCTGTGGGCTTCAAGTCGGGCGATTTGCCGGCAAGGACCCCAGAATGAGCAATTGACAAAACGCGCCGGCCCCCGGTTAGGTGACTTGACCAGCACTTGCGCGGGATCAACGCCGCCGCCGAGTTTTAAGTAATCAAAGGAAACAAACTCCCCATTGGTGATTAATAACCCTGGTTCCTGCGACTGTTCAACAACACACGCATGCCATGACGCATCGGCACCGATACCGAGAAAATTGCCATTGCAGGCACCGGTTTTGCCTTCAATGAAACGATAGCCCACGTGATAGCCAAATGAAAACGTGTTGAGAACATATTCCCAATCCGTACGACCAAAGACGAATGATTCACCATGCCGATACATGAATTCCAACACCGGGCGGCTACCACTCCACCAGGGGTTGAAGTGAACATCTTCAATTCGCCCGATATCGTATACCTCATCGACGAATATACCGGTCTTCAGGGGCTGGCCGGAAACATTGCGGATTAAACGCCGATGAGCCTGAAC
>JAJYGE010000303.1 GCA_021785155.1 Planctomycetota bacterium | reverse complement strand
TACTGGCAGCGGGGCTACGATACTTTTGACAGGTGCGGGAAATCGTGCTGCGCAACGCGCTCATCAATCATTATGATTGCTATATTTACAACGGAAGTTTGCCGCCATATTGGTGACGCGCACATTTTCATTATTCTTTCATGTTGGAATGCTATCTTGCTGATCATACAGATTGAATGGTTCGATCTGTGCGTTTTTTTTAGGAGTGCGCTTATGAATCGCAAAATATTTGCAGCTATCGGGGTGGTTGGTTTGGGCCTGATCACAGGCGGGTTTATCGTAGTACGCGCCGATGCGCCGGATCATAGGGAGTGCAAAGTGGCACAATTGCCGAGCGCGCTGGCCCAGACGCTTGCCAGCAAAGCGGCTGGCGGGCACGTTGGTGAAATAGACACGAACAGCGGCGCGCACAATAACACGTATAAATCTGTCGTGGCCATCACTAAAATGCCGTACGTAAATAATCTCCCCATCGGTGCCTTGCTGTCAAAAAAACAACACCCTGACATAGATGTAGCTATAGCCCAGTTTCCCACACCCATTCAGGCGACCGGCCAACAGGGGACGGGCGACGGCAGCATGTCGGATATTGGCGAGAATGTCTTCCTCGATGTAAGGTCTGCGGTACGATGGATGAGCCTTCTCGCTTTATCTATTTTCGTATTTGTTGTGTATAAGGCGTGTGGCAGCCTCACGATCAAGCCTAAAAGCGGGCGGACGGACGCCGCAACCGAATGCCCAACGCCGCAAATAAATAGTTTATAAATAGGCCGGTGCCACATCATTGTCTCAACTTGCCGAGACACCCCTCCGCGGATATTTCCAAGCAGTGATGCAAAAGGAACCACTCGCTGTGTCGGTGATACAAATCGCTTTTGGTGTACTATTTTCCGGAGTCGAGATAGTGTAAGTCATTCCGCGTTGCTGCTTGGCGGATCGAAAAAACAAACGGCTCCGAGCTACCATGGCTTTGGCAGCGGTCAGAATGCGTGATCGCGCGGCCCTGAAATCCATCCAGTTTTTCATCTTCCTTTCATGTTACGTCGCTATTTTTGCTAACGTATCATGAAAGGAAATGGACATGATCGACGCGGTACTTTTTGACCTTGCAAACACGCTGCTGGATTTTGATGAACTCCGCCCAGATCGGCTTTTTCGTGCAGCCTCGCACGACTCATATCGGTATCTAAAAGCATTGGGCTTGTCATTACCGGATTTCAGCGATTATGCGCGGGCTTATTTCTGGGCGTTTGGGCGGCGTTTGGCCTGGTCGAGCCTTTGCCGCCGAGATGATGACTGTATTCACCTCATGGCAGCAGTGCTCAAGCGGCTGAATATTCAACTGCCAAAAGAGAAACATCGCGAAGTTGCCTGGATGTGGTATGAGGCGGCAGCTCGGCGATCGCGTGTGGCCCAAGGCACGCATGAGGTACTGGGGCACCTTATGCGGCAAGGCATAAAAATGGCAATTATTTCCAACACACTGGTGCCGGCGAGTTGTCTGGACCGCCATCTCGAAAAGGAAGGATTACTGGAATACTTTCCCACACGCATTTATTCCTCGGCGGTGGGTTTTAAAAAGCCGCATCCAGCGATATTTCGCCTGGCTCTTAATGAATTGGAGGTGCAGCCGCAGAGGGCTATTTTTGTGGGCGATTCAATTCGGACGGACATCTGCGGCGCTCATCGAGCGGGAATGGCCGCGATATTGAAGAGCGGGGGAAAACGGACCAGGGCGGGCCCCAGGGGTGGCGGGGCCGAGCGCGTTATCAGCCAAATAGCCGATTTACGACAGATTTTGCCAATTTTCGGCGTGCAAGAATGGGCTTCTGTATGATAAAGTGTAAAACTGCCCACGAACGTAGCGTGCTGTCACCGTGGTTTTTCCCAGTTTTTGGGATTCTATTGTCTGGCAGCGGAGCGTCGTCGGCTTTCGTCCCAGTCAAACGCTAGGGTGGCGATGGGGGCGATGAGGTGGCAGCGTACGATTGGTGACTTGACGGGCATGAGGGCCAATGAAGAAGAGCAAGGCGACCATGGAGAAAGCGATCATGGTGATACCGATAATGGCCACGGCGATCATGGCCATGCGGATGTAGGTCACAGCCAGAACGGTGATCACGGTGATATGGACTGCCCGCATATCGTAACAGTATTGTCTCCCTGAACAGTGCCGATCCACAGTGGTATCGGGCCGCACTGTTTATCATTTTGTCTTCATTATCGTCAGGTATACTTAGAATCTCAGCAGAATAGTTTATTCTGCTGGATGTTGGAATAGTGGTTTGTGTATGCGGGTATTGGTCGTAGAAGATTTTAAGACATTGCGTGAATCCATCGCTCAGGCGTTGCGGGAGCAGACCTATGTGGTTGATGAAGCCGGCGATGGTCGCCTGGCATTGTGGCATTTGCAAAGCGGTCATATTGATGTGGTGATTCTGGATTTGATGATGCCGGGGGTGGATGGTTTTCAGGTGCTCAAAGCGATGGGAAAAATGAAAGCCCGGCCTGCAGTATTGATCCTGACCGCGCGTGATACGGTCGATGATCGGGTGAAAGGGCTGGATGCGGGCGCGGATGATTATTTGACCAAACCGTTCGCATTGCAGGAGATGCTGGCGCGGGTGCGGGCTTTGACGCGGCGGCGGTACAAGATAGCGTCGTCGCGCCTGAAGATCGGCACCTTGGACATTGATCTTAATGCGCGGCGGGTATTTCGCGGAAAAATGGAAATCGAACTAAGCGCCCGCGAATATGCCATACTGGAATATCTGGCCATGCGGCAGGGCGAAGTTGTTTCACGCGGTGAAATCTGGGAACATGTGCATTGTGATGATTCGCCGCCGGAGAGCAATGTGGTGGATGTATTTGTGAGCCTGCTTAGAAAAAAAATTGATTCCGGAACAGACACGCACCTGATCCACACGCGGCGCGGACAGGGCTATATGCTGGGAGCGGTTGATTAATGCGGTCGATCCGACTTCAATTAATGCTCTGGTGTACTGTCGCTCTTGCGCTGATGCTGGCGGTACTGGGCATCGGGCTGTACTTGACTATAAGCCGTTCTCTGGAATCCCAATTTAACCAATCCCTTACCGCGCGCGCCACGCTCTTAATCAATACACTCGATTGGGATCCTCACCGTGGATTTCATATCGTTGCTGATTTTACACCGGCCGTTGGCCGCAAAACTGGGGCTACGCCGCGATATTTTCAAATATGGGCACTTGATGGAAGGACATTGATGCACCCTGAAACGCTGGGCAAACAGAACTTAAAATTTCTGATTCCCCGGTACATTAAGGGAGCGTTTGCCAATATTCAACTTCCGAACGATCGTGCCGGCAGGGAACTGGTGATCCGTTTCCGCGAAGGCCACGGCGACGAGGATCAACCGGATCATAGCCACAACGAACCTGGCCATGGCAACGATGGCCACACCGACAGACCGGATCATGGCACTGCGGCCCTTGAGATTCCGCACAACTATATCCTTGCGGTGGCCCGCCCGACGGATGACCTGGACGATGCTATTTCCAGCATCGCATGGTCACTGGGAATCTCATGTTCATTGGCCACACTCCTGTCGGCCGTGCTTATTGCTTGGCTTCTGCATCGGGGGTTTCGTCCCATCGATACGATTGCGGAACAGATCGCCGCCGTCGGTGCCACACATCTGGACGATCGCATCAGTACGGAAAATATTCCGCGCGAACTATTTCCCATTGTGGATCGTCTTAATAAGTTGTTGCAGCGTTTGGAAGCGGTGGTAATTCGCGAAAAAACGCTTTCCGCGGATATGGCCCATGAATTACGCACGCCTCTGGCTGGCCTGCGCACCGCCGCGGAAGTGGCTCTGACGCGGCCACGAAGTCCAGAAGAATACCAGCGAACCGTACGCCAATCACTGGAGATCAGCGTGCACATGCAGGAGATGGTGGAAAATCTTCTGACCCTGGCGCGACTGGAAGCGGGGGCTTGGGCCCAAGCTGCGGAATCGTGTTCCCTCCATCAAATGCTGGATCAACAATTGGATCGCTATCGGTCAGGAATTATTTTGCGTCATCTGACGTTGGATAAGAGTGGTGTTTCTCCGGCGGCGGTTATTGCGCCACCGGAATTGCTGCTGCTGGTGCTCCGTAATGTGCTGGACAACGCCATCGGTTATGTCAATGAGCATGGCACGATTCGATTGGCACTTGAAACCCGGGACAACGGTATCACATTGACCGCCGCCAATACCGGCAGCGCGGTTTCCGCCCAACAGGCCTGTCAGGTTTTTGATCGTTTCTGGCGGGGCGACACTTCGCGCACGGATCAGGGACGGCACAGTGGACTGGGATTGTCCATTGTGCAGAATGTGATGCGGCAACTTGGCGGCGAGGTCAGAGTTGATTCGTCCGTCGGCGGATGGTTTACTGTGGTGTTGTTTTTTCCAAAGCATGGAGGCGATGGATTACATGATATTTAGACGCCCGTGCAGCCATCATTCAGCGCCGCCATCCCGGATATACCGGAATCTTCAAATCCGGCTGGCATCAGCGCGGCAAGACTGGATTTCTTGGCTTGGCGGCGTGATCATGATCAGTTCATTTGTGATGGCCGGGTGCCAAAGTTATCATCCCATGCCGCTTACCCAGGCGCGGGTACAACAGGCTTTGCGGATCCCGATCTGGAAGCAGTTGCGGATTTCCGCGCAACACATTCATGGTATCGGCCTGCCACCACTGCCAATGCGCCCCGATGCCGGGCTGACCGCCAATGAAGCTGCGGTGATTGCGGTGTTGTTGAATCCTTCACTGCGCGTGGCACGCGATCAGCGTGGGGAGGCGGCAGCCCAGGTTATTGAGGCGGGAATACTGCCCAATCCCCAAGTCTCTGAGTCAACCGCGTTTGTTACCGGGGGATATCGCACCGGTACATTTACCGGGTATGGCCTTGGCGCGAATTGGGATATTACCCGACTTATTGACCGATCCGCCCGGATGGCTTCAGCGCGTTATCACCGCGGACAGGTGGACTTGGAAGTGGCCTGGCAGGAATGGCAAACCGCCCAGGCGGCACGATTGGCGGTATATAATCTTGCCGCCACCGAGGCGCAACTGCATCAGGCCCGTCTGGCCCAGCGGGAACTGCAATCCAACGAACAGGTGGTACAGAAAGCGTACCATGCCGGTCTTAACACAATTCTTGATTTAAGTGCCGCCCGCACCACCAGTCAGCAGGCCGAGGCATTGGTGCAGTCGCTGGCACAAAAGCGCGACCAAAACCTCATTCGTCTGCGATTAGTCATGGGCCTGCCCCTCAACGCACCGATTCACCTAAGTAAAACCATCCGGTTTCCGGGACGAATTACATTACCTCCCAAGCGCGCAATTTTAAAAGATTTGCCCCGGCTGCGGTTGGATCTCGTGGCACTGAAGCTGGGTTACGAAAGCCAGGAAGAAGCATTGCGAGCGGCGGTGTTGCGACAATTTCCGCGCTTAAGTCTGGGCTTTCAACAAGCCAGCGATACCACCAACGTGCATACCACGGGATTCGGCGTAAGCATTGATCTGCCGATTTTTGACCGCAATCAGGGAAACATCGCCATCCAAAAAGCCACGCGCAAATTGCTTTACGACACGTACATTGCCCGTGAATTTAGCGCCCGTTCCGCCGTAGCCATGGCCTATTCAGATATTCACGCCCTGGCAGCGCAAATTTCCGCCAGCGAAGCGGCTGTAGTGAGCCTGGCAAAACTTGTGCACACGTATCAGCAGGCGCTGAAGTTCGGCAATGTCGATATTGTCAGCTACTATACGGAAGTGGAACAATTAATTCAGAATCGCATTAATCTGATCCAACTGAAAAATCAATTGGAACGCAACCGCATTGCCCTGGCTTTGGCCGCCGGAACCTATGTGCCGGAAATGCGTTCATCACCCGGCCACACGCAACACGGAGAACCGCTACCATGAATCGATCTCGTCACCTGTTATTGGCCGGGCTGGCAACCCTTACCGTCTTGGGAATCGGTGTTGTCGTCTGGCGGCAACACTCCGCCGCGGCAGCCGCTGATACCACAACGGCTTCCACACATTTTCCACAGCGGCAGGCTGATCGGCATATTATTGCATACGTCAAAACGGTACCCATCCGCAGACAGCGTATCTCCACGTCGGTCGTGGCCTACGGCACGGTTGTGGCGCGGGCCAGTTCCATTCGCAATGTAGCGGTTCCATTTAGGGCGCAAGTATTGAGAATCCTTGTTGCCGGCGGCCAGCATGTGCACAAAAATGAGCCGTTGCTGCAACTGGAATCCACAAATTCCGAACTCCTGACGCTGGCCCAGGCCAAAAGCTCCACCCTTGCCGCACAGGAACAACTGGACGAAGTGCAACAGAAATTCGCGCTGCATCTCGCCACACGCCAAAGCTTGCTCACCGCACAGCAGGCCCTGCAACTGGCCCAACTGAACTTGTCCAGTCTCAAAGCGCTGGGCATCGGCGGACCGCGCTTGATCAAAGCCCCCGCCAGTGGCGTGGTGTCCAAAATACTTTCCGGCCCCGGACAGATTGTTTTACCCGGCGGCCCACTTTTACAATTAGTCTCGTCCCGCAATATTGAAGTCCAACTGGGCCTGGAACCGGAAGATTCCATAAAAGTACGGCGCGGACAGACGGTGGCATTAATGCCCGTTGGAGAACAGACCAGCCATGGAATTATCGGCAATATTTCCTTAAT
The DNA here is from genome assembly GCA_021785155.1 of Planctomycetota bacterium. Next base: position 5,426 of record JAJYGE010000303.1, on the reverse strand, counting down.
TACCCGGCGGGTGAATCCGCTTACGCGGCTGGTAGATGTATTTGTAACGCCCCAGGCACATTCTGGATTACTGCTTGGACAGTACGTGGAAGGCAAGTTCATTATCGCCCAGGCTACCGCATTGGTGGTTCCACGCGCGGCGGTACTGCCCGTGGGCAGCAATGAGGAGCTCTTTACGGTTCAGCATGGCCGTGCGGTGGTACATTACGTGCATATCGGACTGTCCAATGGGCAATACCTGCAACTGCTTAACAGCACACTGACTCAGGGCGAACAGGCGGTCATCGTGGGCAACGCGGAATTAACCGATGGAATGGCCGTGACAAGGACGTTTAAGCCATGAATTTTAATCAATGGATTCACAAGCATACCCGCTCGGTGTTGTTTGTCATGCTGGTACTGGCACTGGGCGGGGCACTGGCGGCTCTGGGCCTGCCGGTGGCCCTGTTTCCGCGGGTCAGTTTTCCGCGCATTGAAGTATCGGTAAATTCCGGCCAGCAGCCCGCGCAACGTATGGACATTTCGGTAACGTATCCGGTGGAACAGGTTGTGCGTTCCATCCCGGGCGTGCAATCCGTTGAAGCCCGCACGGGCCGCGGCTCATGTGAATTAAAAATCAGCTTCGCATGGGGATCCAACATGTCCCAGTCGCTGCTGGAAGTGGACTCTCAAATCAACAGTATACTCACCAAACTTCCGCCCGGAACGAGTTTTCGCGCCAAACGCATGGACACCACCAACTTTCCAGTGCTGGGCTACAGCCTGGTTTCGTCCACATTATCTCCCAGCCGCCTGCGCACCATTGCCAAATATCAGATCCAACCGCTGCTGTCCACCGTCCGCGGCGTGGCGCGCGTGCAGGTGCAGGGAGGGGCGACGCCGGAATATCATGTCATCGTCAATCCGGCCCGTCTTCAGGCATTCAATATGACACTAAGCGATGTGGCACAGAGTTTAAGCGCCGCCAATGTGTTAAGTGCGGTGGGAAAATTTGAAGATCACGACAAATTGTATCTGATTATTTCCAACACAAGTTATCGCAGTATCCGGCAGATTCAACAGGTGGTTCTGCGCACCGGGGCCAATGGTCTTGTGCGGCTCGGCGATGTCGCCACTGTGAAGCTCTCCACCAAACCGCAGTGGATCCGCGTGGACGCCGACGGCCACCCCGCCGTGTTATTGCAGGTATTTCAGCAGCCGGGCGGGAATACCGTCCGTATCGCCCGCGATATACGCAGGAAAATGAAGGACTATAAAAAAAACCTTCCACCGGGCATTAACATTGCGACGTGGTACAACCAGAGTCAGCTTATTCTGGCGGCCGCCGCATCGGTGCGGGATGCGGTGGTCATTGGCATTATTCTGGCCATAGCCGTGTTGCTGCTGTTTCTGCGCAACTGGAAAATTACCCTGATCGCCGCGATGGTGGTGCCCGCCGTACTGAGTTCCACGATTCTGCTTTTGTATTTATTCCACATGAGCTTCAACATCATGACCCTGGGCGGCATGGCGGCGGCGGTGGGATTGATTATTGATGACGCCATTGTGATGGTGGAACATATTGTCCGGCGCATCCGCGGTGCCGCCGGGGATCAGCGCGGACGCATTATCAAAGCCACGCGCGAGTTTACCGGGCCGTTGGCCGGATCTTCCACTTCCACCATGATTATCTTTGCGCCGTTGGCATTTCTTTCCGGCGTTACCGGGGCTTTTTTCAAGGCCTTGTCCTTGACCATGGCGGCAAGCCTGATGATTTCGTTTTTTATGGCCTGGCTGGCTGTTCCCGTCTTGGCGGCGCATTGGCTTAATCAACGTGATGCCGATCAGCCGGAAGGCGGCCGAATTACCGCTTATCTCCATCGGGTGTATGCGTGGATCATGGTCCGCATTCTCCGTGTGCCGGCGCTGGTATTGGTGGTTCTGGTGCCGATTCTGGTGCTGGGTTACCTGGCGTACGAGAATGTCGGCAGCGGCTTTATGCCGCACATGGATGAAGGCGGGTTTATTCTGAATTATGTGGCAAATCCCGGCACATCACCCACGGAAACCAATCGGCTGCTCCTGGAAGTTGAAAAAATTATCTTAGCCAACAGGTATGTTGATACATTTTCCCGCCGCACGGGACTGCAGCTTGGTGGAGGTACCACCCGATCTTACACCGGGGATTTCTTCATTCGCCTCAAGGGTTTTCCGCGACCACCCATCGAGAAGATCATGACTGCCATCCGCCATCGTATTCGCCAGCGGGTGCCGGGGTTAAAAATTGACACCGCGCAGATGATGCAGGACCTGATCGGTGATCTTACGGCGGTGCCGCAGCCTATCGAAATTAAAATTTTCTCGGACAGCGGCCCGTTGCTCAATGCCCAGGCGTTAAAGGTAAAACATGCCATATCCCGTATCCCCGGGGTGGTGGAAGTGCGCAGTGGAATTCAGATTGCCGGTGATGCCCTGCAAATTCGCGTGAATCGTATCAAGGCGGCGCTGCAGGGGATGACCGCCGATACCATCACCCGATCCCTGAGGGCGTATCTTTCCGGTACGGTCACCACCCGCATTCAGCGCGGGCCGCAGATGATTGGCGTGCGTGTCTGGGTGCCGCGGGTGGACCGGACCACCGAGCATGACATTCGTAATTTACTTCTGCGCGCGCCGGATGGTCATTTGTTCCCGCTCAAAGAGGTCGCTTCGATTCAAACGCTTAACGGGCAGCAGGAAATATTCAGTGACAACCTGAAACGCATGATCGCCGTGACCGCCCGCATTAACGGACGCGATATGGGGTCCACCGTCGCCGCAGTGCAACGGATACTCAATAAGCCCGGCATGTTTCCACAGGGCATGTATTATGAACTTGGCGGCCTGTACAAGCAGCAGCAGATCGCGTTTCGCGGCCTTTTGGTGGTCATGATCGCGGCGATTTTACTGGTATTTCTGGTGCTGCTGTTTCTGTATGAGCACTTCCGCGTGGCTCTGGCCATGCTGTCAATCCCACTTTTGGCCCTGTGCTGCGTATTTGTCGGGTTATGGATTACGCATACCGAACTCAACGTTTCTTCCATGATGGGAATGACCATGGTGGTAGGCATTGTGACGGAGGTGGGGATATTTTATTACTCTGAATACCACGAGATGGACGATACCACGCCCGTGCTCAAACGTCTTATTGATGCCGGAAAAAATCGGATGCGGCCCATTGCCATGACCACGGTGGCGGCCATTCTCGCGCTGATGCCGTTGGCTTTGGGCATCGGACAAGGATCTCAAATGCAACAGCCGCTGGCCATCGCGATTATCACCGGGCTGTGCGTTCAGTTGCCATTAACACTGGTAATTCTCCCGGCATTGCTGGGTATTGTTCACCGCGTAAAAGTGGGAGATCCCGCGATATGACGGTCCCCTTCAAGAACCGGTTGCTGTGCGCAAATGATCCCGCCGCGTCCGGTTGTGGGATCAGCCGGAGATCGGCAGCACGCGATCGGACGGATCTACCATTGTGGCTGGATCAAGCAATTCTGAAAGCTGCGCGGCGGATAATTGGGTCCTGGCGGATGCCACTTCACGTATCGTTTGACCTTTGCTGGCCGCTTCCTTCGCCAGCGACGCCGCCATTTCATAGCCGATCACCGGCGCTAAAGCCGTGGCCAGCATAAGGCCTGCCTCCACCAATTCGGGGCCATGGCGGGTTGGCTTAATACCCACAATACATTGTGCGGCAAGGTTGGCGCTGGCGTTGCCCAATAAGCGGATCGATTCCAGCAGCGCCGCGCCCGCCACCGGCATGGCCACAATCAATTCAAAATTGCCGCTGACGGCGGCCGCGGTAACGGTTGTGTCATTGCCAAAGACCCGCTGACATACCATAAGCACACTTTCGGCAATAACCGGATTCACTTTGCCGGGCATAATGGAGCTGCCCGGCTGCACCGCCGGAATCTCAATTTCACCGAGACCGGATCGCGGCCCACAACTCATCCAGCGGATGTCGTTGGCGATTTTGGTCAGGCTGATGGCAATATTTTTCATGACACCGGAGGCAAATGCCAGCCCGTCAAGGGTGGATTGAGCCTGAAAATGATTTGTTGTTTCATGTACATGAATGCCCAGCCAGGAGGACAATAACAGGCATACTTCGGCGGCAAATTTTGGATGGGCGTTAATTCCGGTTCCAACCGCCGTGCCCCCCAGCGCCAGTTCGGATAATTCATTTTCCGCCGTTTGCAGCCGCCGCCCGGCGCGTTCAATCTGCCCGGCAAATCCCAGAAATTCCTGCCCCATGCGTATCGGCGTGGCGTCCTGAAGATGCGTGCGGCCCGTCTTGATGACTTCCCAGGTGGCCACTTTCTGCTTGAGCAGCGCATTTTCCAGTTGTTCCAGGCCCGGGCGGAGAACTTTTTTGATTTCCACCAGTGCCGCCACATGTAACGTGGTGGGTATGGTGTCATTGCTCGACTGCCCCATATTGACATGATCGTTGGGATGAACCGGCGATTTATCACCGCGCTTTCCGCCCAGCAATTCATTGGCCCGGCTGGCAATGACCTCATTGACGTTCATGTTGGTACTGGTGCCCGAACCGGTCTGATATATATCGATCGGAAATTGATCCGCCAACTTGCCCGATGCGATCTCATCGGCCGCGTCGGCAATGGCCTGCGCCAGTCTGCCATCCAGCAAACCCAGTTGCCGGTTGGTAATGGCGGCCGCCTTTTTCAACAGTGCGTGGGCGCGAATAAATGTCTCCGGCATGGGCTGGCCGGAAATCGGAAAATTATGCATTGCTCTTAGTGTCTGGACGCCATAATACGCTTCCGCGGGTACTTCCAGCGGCCCCATGGAATCTTTTTCAATTCGCGTATTTTTGCCATTGGTGCTTTGTGACATCTCGGATTTCTCCATAACCATACCTTCCCAAAAAAGAAGTTTACGATTCTCCGGCCCGTTCATCAACATTCCTGACAATAGCTGACTTCGTCCGGGCCTGTGACCACTTCTGCAACGCGGCGGCACCGCCAGCATTTAGGAGTTAGGAGTTAGGAGTTAGAAGGCCTTGCGACTTTCAAGGTGCTCAAGATGCCCAAGTTAGGGGGGCAAGGTGCCCAAGTTGGGCAAGTTGATGGGAGCGTTGATTTTAGCGGCTCTGGTTCAAGTTGCCCTAGATGCTCAAGATGTTTTGGGGCGGCTGTGGCCGCCAGCATTTAGCACTCAGGAGTTAGGAGTCGTTTTACAGTATTGGTCAGTATTGATCAGTAATTTCAGAATTGCGCGGAATGGGCGCGAGCGTCGCTTTTTTACCAGGTACTTAGCGATCTCCATGGCCATACGGAACCATTGATGCGGGCATGTTATTTATTTGTCAAAGAGCCTTGTTCAGCGGGTCTGAACTGTATCTCGGGAAGGCTATAGGATTGCAATAAGCAGATCGG
>JAJYGE010000413.1 GCA_021785155.1 Planctomycetota bacterium | reverse complement strand
CGGATACCGCAATCGCCCACTTGAAAAACGCCAAAGCACTCAACGGCTTTCGGGTATTTGTTCGCACGCTTATGCCGGGTAATCTGGTACTGCCCGCAACCGGTACAGTCACCATAGAGGCTTTTGACCTGGGCATTGCCCATGGTTCCCAACGGCTGGGCAAATGGGTATTTACACCACAACAGACCAAGAAACTCTGGTACGGAAACTTTGGCCTCAATGAATTTTGTTTTAATTGCCCGTGGAAAAAGCCGCCGGTGAATCACAGCATTACCTTTCACCTGACATTCCAGGACGCTCTGACGGGCCGGACGTTCACCGATCAGCGGGTCATTAAAATCAAGAATGTGCCAACGATGCCAGCCAGCAAATAACCGCCGAGTTTATCGGTGATGCGTTACATATTGAACCTCAATGGGCCGGATTTTAAACTTTGGGTTCTGCCCGAAAAATTCCGCCGGATTGTTGTGAAAAACCTTCAGCAGTTCAGGCAGTTTATGCCCGCGCCGCTGAGCCTCGAGCATTGTCCGATGCGTATTGAATGGATCACTTACGCCCCAGTCGGCGGCGGCATTGACACATAACCGTTCGGCACCGTGCATTTCAATCATATCCACCGCACGCGCGGGCGTGGCTTTGCTGATTGGATAGATCGTCATGCCGGCCCAAAAACCCGCATCTTTCACCAGGGAGATGGTGTGCTCCTCAACGTGATCTATCAGCACCCGCGCGGGATCAATGGCCGAGCCAAAGTCGCGCAGCATATCCAGAATCATCCGCGTGCCCTTGAGTTTGTCTTCCAGGTGCGGCGTATGAATCAGAATCAGTTCGTGTTTTGCACCGTCGCGCGGTTGATGTGCTGCATCAATGGCAATCTGCACATGCTGTTGAAACACTTTGGCTTCATTGGGGGTATTTTTATTCAATCCGATCTCCCCCACGCCCAGCACACTGGGGCAGGCTAAAAATTTCGGTATCTCCGCCAGCACTTCACGCGCTTTGCCCAAATCCTCCGCCTCCTTGGGATTCAGACATATCCAGCAGTAATGCTCAATACCGAATTGCGCCGCCCGGCGCGGCTCAAATTCCGTCAATTGCCGAAAATAATCCATAAAGCCGGCCGGCGAACGGTCAAAGCCCGCCCAGAACGCCGGCTCACTGACCGCCACCACGCCTGAAAGCGCCAGCATTTCATAATCCGCCGTGGTGCGGGAAACCATGTGTATATGTGGATCAATAAAAAACATAATCCAAACGCTCCGCGTTACGCCATTACTTCAACGAATAAAGTTCCTGAATTGCCTTGGCCCGGCCCGGTGCCGACCGTTGCAGAATCTTCAGCGAATCCTGAATAAACGTCAGCCGCGGATCTGTCCGAACCGCTCCCGCCCCCGGCGCACGATCTATACGATCCAAAGCCGCCGCCAACTCAATAAGCCGCGCCCGCGCCTCAAGAAAATAGGTATCAAGAACCTGCACCGCCGTTAATCCACCCGGCGATTGTTGTGCCATTTCCATTTTCACACTCCAAAAAGCCTCAATCCGCTGGAATCATGTTGTCGTTATGCCTCGATAATGCGCCAGGCTTTTGAGATGTATTGCCAGGCGGAGACCACGGTCACAATCAGCATCGCCCAGATGGCGATGTTACGCGCCCATCGGAAACATTCCAGCACCGCCTGATTTTGAATCTCGTAAACCAGCGCCAGATACACCAATACACCAACCACGGCGGCACATTGCACAATCATTTTGACTTTGCCGGTCCACATGGCGCGAAAATCAATGCCTTGGGATTCCGCCAATCCACGAATGCCTGTAACCAGGAATTCCCGGGCAATCAGCACGACTGCCATCCATGGCTGCACGCCGGTAAGTTCAGAACCTTGCGCCACGGGTGTGAGGAAAAGATGCGGCAACATCAGTTGGGGTGCGGCAAAAAATATAAAAGCACCGCAGATGAGAATTTTATCAGCGAATGGATCGACCACGCGGCCAAAGGCGCTTTCCACTTTCCAGGATCGGGCCAGGTAGCCATCCAGGGCATCGCTGGCCACCGCGAGAAGAAAAATAACCAGAGCAGTCCACATGCACAGGGAGATATTGCGCTGATGGCCGGCAAAATTAATGGCAATAAAAAATAGTGCGGTAAGCACCAGTCGGCTTAATGTTATTAAATTGGGAATTTGCCGGTACATATCATTTCACGCCTGCACGGAACCACTTTGCCACTTCCTTAGGGCTATTGTACGCCATGGCGGGGCAAAGCACAGCAAGCCATCGGGCAACCCGCTATCGGGCATCCGCGGAAAATACCGGCAGACTTAACGGCTTATGGCCAGCGCGGATTTTTTTGTAGTTGATCGGCTTGGCAAGCAGGTCGTAAAGCTTCCAATCTTCAATCTCGGCCTGAATTAAATCGCCCGCGGTGGCATCAATACCGTGTAAGAGCACCTGCCCATCAATATCCGGAGCCTGTCCGGCATGACGCCCCACCGCCGTGCGGCGCTTTTT
>JAJYGE010000044.1 GCA_021785155.1 Planctomycetota bacterium | reverse complement strand
GTAATAGCCCTTAATCGTGGACAAGGCCCGCACCATTTCACTGTTGCCGCAGCAGAATCCCACACGCCAGCCGGCCATGTTGTATGGCTTGCTCATGGTGGAAAATTCCACCCCCACGTCCTTCCCGCCCGGAGTGGCAAGGAACGACGGAGCCTGATAGTTATCAAAGCAGGTCTCACCATAGGCAAAATCACTGATGACCAGCACATTGTATTTTTTCGCCAGGGCCACGGTCTGTTCATAAAACAGCCGATCAACAGTCATGGCCGATGGATTATGCGGATAATTGAGTATCAGCAGTTTGGGGCGGGGAAAGAGATTTTTGAGCACATGTTCAATGCGCTGTAAAAAGGCCTCATCATTTCCCAGCGGCACGCTGATGACATTACCCCCGGCCAGAGCCACGGCATATACATGAATCGGGTAGGCCGGATCACCCACAACCACCGTATCACCGGCTCCCAGCAAGGCCAGCATGAGGTGGGAAAAACCCTCTTTGGATCCGATTGTGGCGACAATCTCGGTTTCCGGATCCAGGTCCACGCCATAGCGACGCTTGTATTTCCGCGCCACTTCGCGGCGCAGGTTATACAACCCCACGCTTACAGAATAGCGATGATTGCGGGCATCGTGCGCCGCTTCCGCGAGTTTATCAATCACAAAATCTGGCGAAGGGTCAATGGGATTGCCCATGCCCAGATCAATAACGTCATGGCCCGCCTGGCGCTTGGCCGCTTTTAACGCATTGATACGGGAAAATAGATACGGGGGCAACCGCTTGATGCGTGTTGACACTTCAATCGTAAACGGCTTGTCATTTCCGCCGGCCATAATCCGGCTCCTCTCAAATGAACTCTCTGCAACACAGAACGCCTTTGAATCGCCCGTGCCCGCAGACAGATATTGATTTACATCCAGTCAATTCATGGCGGCAATATTCCGCGATGAAATCCGCATGACACTTTTTCAGCCGCACAAAAACATCGGTAAATTACTTACCGGGGGTTCCCTGCGGCTGGGTCGCGGGCGTGGATGTCGCCGCGTTCTTCTGCACTTTCTGTTCATTCCGCAACAGCCGTGCCTGTTCAGCATAAGCTTCACGCAAGGAAGCGAATTCTTCCTTCAAAATTGGGTTGCCGATGCTGATGTGCGATTGCGCCACCAGACGGTTCAATTCAATCTGTCCCCATTGCATTTCCATTTGATTGAGCAGATCGGCCTTCAGGCCGGTGCGAACCTTGGACAACGGCACCTTTACCGCCGGTATTTTTTTGACCAGCCAGAGCAGATGAAGTGTCCCATTAATCGGAACCGGGGCGGATAGTTCATCAGACTGCAGTTCTGACGCGGTATCCAGCAATATCTGGGGCAGGGCCTTGTCCTCCAGCGGGATGACTTCCAATCCGCCGTTGGCCGCATTCTGCGTATTAATGCTGTGCGTCTGGGCCACGACTGCCGGGTCCTGATGTTTATCCATGATCAGATGGCGTACCGTGGCCGCAGCGTCAAAGTTGGAAACAACAATATCGCGCACTTCCACCTTGGGGCCGAAGTTGGCATTGTAAGCCTGCTGCACTTCCGCATCAGTGACCTGCACATGCCCTTTGGCCAGCGCCAACATATAGGTTGTCCGAGCCAATGCCAAACGGAATTCCGCCAATGATTCACCTTTGCGCGCCAGCAATTTCTCCAACACCGGAATCCGTTGTTTGACCGGGATGTGCTGCGCCGCGAGCTGATCCAATACGCCCTGCTCCGCCGCGTCAATCTGGGCCTTGCCAACATGCAGACCAGCCTTTTCACAGGCCTGTTTGAGCACCGTGAGCTGTATCCATTTTTCCAGCAGTCCCACCCCGTTGAGCCGCAATAATGAATTCAGAAAATGGGCCTTGCTTAGCGCCACGCCATTAACGGTGGCCACCGCCGGATCACCCGACGCCGGCGAACGCGGCATAAGTATATCCTGATCCAACATGGGAATCGGTCTGGCCGGGGAAGCCGCCGTGGTTCCCGGAAGATTAACCGCCGCGGATGCTTTTTCCGTTCCTAAGCCCACACAGGCCGCCACAGCCAGCACCGCAATCAATGCACATTTTTCACCGATCATTTGTCGTTTCACTCGAAACTCCTATGAATATAACCGCCGAATACGGCAAAACCAATTTTATTATCGTACCGTAAGTTTATATTTTATGCCAATACCTGCCTGACAAATATTTATCAACAGCAGGGCGTGGCAATAAATCCGAACCAGTGTACCGGCGCACCCCATCCCCATTTAGCCGCGTGTGCTTGCACCGCGCGTTTCGCGCCACAGCCGCCGGTGTTGAGAGAGTAGTAACGAGTGCTCTGTCGCGCCTAAATATTAGGATTGACGGAGGGCTAGTGCTCTGTCACGTCTAAATATTAGGATTGATTGGCCGCAAACGCCCCAGCGGCAAGGAGCCAGCGGCGAAAACCGGGTCCATAGACCCATTGAGCCGATGCGACACCGCAGATGGGGCGTTTGCGGCCAAC
>JAJYGE010000594.1 GCA_021785155.1 Planctomycetota bacterium | reverse complement strand
GGATGAACTGCCAACCACCCACCGCGACACCATCAACACGCTGATGGCACCGCGATTCCAAACTTTCGAAAATGTCCCGTTAATAGCCGCATAGAGTATATTTCACTAAATCAACTGGCCCCGCGCCGGGAGGTACCACAAGCTGCTAACCGTCGGCCCGTGAATGGTTGCGGCGGTCAGAGGATGCGGTTGCTATCTGGGCTTCCAGACGGTCAGATTGGCAATGGAGTCAAAAGCGTTACCAATGGTCGCCCGCTGGGACATCCTGTTGCATTGACGGATAACCTCGCCGCCTCAGCGTGGTAAATTCCCGCTTAAGATGTACACTTGCGGAGAAATTGCCGCTGGTGCGGGCAATCGTTGTGTTGAGTTGGTTTATGTCTGCCGTGTTGCAACTTCCGCCATCCGCAATATTAAAAATACCCGCAGTTGTGGCCGCGATGCCGCTGCTGGAATGTCATATTCTTACAGTTGATGTCCAGCACCTACTGATTACGCTGTTATTTGGCGAGCCGGGAGCGGAAAACGCTGTGAGCGATTCCATGCAAAGTCTGGTTTGGCACATCGGGCCGGGCGGGCAATCCGAAATCTGGCGGCCCGGCGCAAATTATCCGGGCAGCAGCATCTGGTTTGCCGAAGCGGGGACGGGGATATTGCTGGGTAATGATTTTCATAAGCCCGAAATAGTTTATGCGTGCAAATGCGATGGCACACACATTGCGTCTTTTACTTTGCCCCTGCTATGGGATAATCCCATTCGCCCCTGGCGCTTTAAGGCCACGCCGCGGGGCATTGAATATCTGGATGCTGCCGACAAATTGCAAAGCATTGCAGATATCGCAACGCTTATTTCCCGTGTTCATGGCACAACCGCCGTCACCCATCTGGCCGCGGACTGGCACCCCCGCCCCCTGTTACTTCCGGCCAATGAACCCGGACCAGGAGACATCCTTTTTCGCCTGACTCGCCATGCCAGCCTGTTACGACTGGATTCCCTCCAATCAAAGCGCGAATTCCAATGATTCGGTTCCGGAAGGGGCTGATATTTAGAACTGGCCAACATGTACCGCTGTCACATCGGCGGCGGCGGCTTCCTCTCGGCCAATCAACCCGTAATCATAGCTGAAGCAGGGCACCAGGTAACGTGGTGCGGTACCCCGGCGCGGGGCGCGTCGATTTAACCCTGTTTTTGCGACTCCGCCCCCATTTTTAGAGCGGCAAGACCAGTTGCGAGCAAGATTTTGATTAAATCAACAGGCTCCGCGCCGGGAACAAGGCGGGCGGTTCCAAGCATGGAGAACAACGCACCACCCGGGCCGGGTGCCACGGAACAGGCAACCGTCCATAAATTGTCTCGGACGATCTACCGTAATCGACGGTTTTCAAGTGGCTGGAAGTCATGGCCTTGGGTATAACCATCGCCATGAGCAACACCTTGCAGAATAACATTGAAACACTTCGCGCGGAAATTCGGCGGCATGATGAGCTTTATTATCAGCGGGCGAAACCGGAAATTTCCGATCAGGAATATGATGCGCTATTGCGCAAATTATCCGATCTGGAGCAGGCGCATCCGGAACTTGTTACGCCGGATTCACCCACACAGCGTGTGGGTGGTAAGCCGTTGGAGTCTTTCGCTTCCGTTCGTCATGCCATTGCCATGATTTCCATTGATAATACGTATAGCGAAGGTGAAGTGCGGGAATTCGATCAGCGCGTACGCAAAGCTCTGGAATCCGAAGCATACAGTTATGTCTGCGAACCCAAAATTGATGGCGTATCGCTTTCCCTGCGTTATGAAAATGGCATTCTCACACAGGCCGCGACGCGCGGCGATGGTGATAACGGCGATGATGTCACGCAGAACGCCCGGACCATTCACGATATTCCCCTGCGCCTGCAGGACCCGTCTCCGGCCCGCCGGACGGGTGATATGCCCAACCACATTCCACCGGTGCTGGAAGTGCGCGGCGAAACATTTCTGACCCGACAGCAATTTTTAGCCATTAATCAGCGACAGGAGGCCATCGGTGAAGAGGCATACGCCAATCCGCGCAATACCGCCGCCGGTACGCTCAAACTCCTGGATCCACGCACAGTCGCCGAACGAAAATTGCGTTTTCTTCCGCATGGTCAGGGCGTGGTGGAAGGTTTTGAATTTGCCACGTATCAGCAGTGGCTGAATTATCTCAAGGCTGTGGGCTTTCCGGTATCGGAATATATTTCCCCGGCGAAAGATCTCGACGCGGTGTTGGAATTTATCCGCCGCTTTGACGGTTTACGGAAAAGCCTTCCCTATGACACCGATGGCGTGGTGGTGAAGCTGGATTCACTGGCGCAACGCCAACAGCTTGGCACCACATCGCGCGCTCCGCGCTGGTGCATTGCTTTCAAATATCAGCCGGAACAGGCCCAAACAGAACTGGCGCGCGTGGTATTTCAAGTGGGAAAGACCGGCACCATCACGCCGGTGGCGGAATTTGAACCGCCGGTGTTCATCAGCGGCACCCAGGTGTACCGCG
>JAJYGE010000577.1 GCA_021785155.1 Planctomycetota bacterium | reverse complement strand
ACTGATATTTTCGCGTTTATGACAATAATATCTTTTGACATTATAGTTGTAAAACATTCCAAAATGTTTTAAAATCTTCCATAACTTGCCGATGATGGCGTCAGGAGGCATTGGTATGGCTGAATCTGGTTCCACAGTTTTGGATCGCAAAACGGTCGAAAATCTTGTCCGCGAGTCATTGCGTCAGCGTTTGGCCGGTGAAGGGCGCGTGATAAAACCTTCGAGCCACAACGGCGGCCCCAATCCGCTGGTGGTGAACGTATCGGCGCGGCACATGCACGTTTCTCAGGAGGCGCTGGATGTGTTGTTTGGACCGGGTTCCAAGCTGACCAAGCTTAAAGATCTGTATCAGGAAGGCGAATTCGCCAGCGAACAACTGGTCAATATCATCGGCCCGCGCAACCGTATGATTCCGAGCGTTCGCATATTGGGGCCAATCCGCAATTACACGCAAATTGAACTTAGCTACACTGATGGGATATTTATGGGCATTGATTTGCCGCTGCGAACCAGTGGTGATCATAAAGACACGCCGGGCATGGTAGTGGTTGGCCCGTATGGCGCGCTGAATATGAAAAACGGCGTGATCCGGGCGATGCGGCACGTTCACATGAATACGGCGGATATGGCGCACTACAAGGTAAAAGACGGGGATATGATGAAACTGGCCATCCAGGGTCCATGCGGCGTGGTGTTTGATAACCTGCGCGTGCGCGAGCATCCGAAGGTGCGGCTGGAAGTACATATTGATACTGATGAAGGAAACGCGTGTGATCTGGAATCAGCCACGCGTATTGAATTAATCCGCTGACACGACCGGCGGTGGAAATACAGGTCGAATTTTTTAGGAGTTGTTATGGCACAGGCATTAGGCATGATTGAAACCCGCGGATTGGTAGCGCTGATTGAAGCCAGCGATGCCGCGTTGAAATCCGCCAGCGTGCAAATGATCGGCTGGGACAAAATCGGTTCCGGCATCGTGACCACGTTCATCACCGGGGATGTAGGGGCGGTGAAATCAGCGGTGGACGCGGCGGCGGAAGCGGCCGGAAAAATTGGCGAAGTGCTGGCGGTGCACGTTATTGCCCGTCCGCATGAGGATCTGGTCAATGTATTGCCGAAGAGCAAGGCCGCGGCCGCGGCAGGCGTTCCGGCAAAAAAGTGACCGCACCGCAATGATGCAACAGGCCGGGTGCCCGTGTCCCAATCCGGGGCGTCGGAGCAAACCCGGTCCAGGCACCGTTGCCGGTGGATTGTTACAGGTTAAGACAAAACTTTTATAGGAGCCAATATTATGGCACATGCACTGGGATTAATTGAAACCAAGGGTCAGACCGGCATTGTGGAAGCCACAGATGCCATGCTCAAGGCGGCGAATGTATCGCTGGTGAAAAGCATTCAGATTGGCGGAGCTTATGTGACGGTGATCGTCAAAGGCGATGTCGGTTCGGTCAAGGCGGCGGTGGAAGCCGGTTCGGCTGCAGCGCAAAAGACCGGTGAACTGATCGCATCGCATGTGATCGCCCGGCCAACCGAAGGTCTGATGGAAAACTTCTGATCGCACCCGGCGGACCGGCGCGCCGCGTTTGCGACCTTGTGTATTCGCGGATATGCGCCCCCCCGGCGAGCCGGGGGCTATTTTGAGGGGTGCCGGGGCGCAAAGCGGTGGCACGACGCGCGGCTAAAGGGGCGATGGAATGCCCGACACTTTGGCCGCCCTGAAATTGTTGTATTGGATTTTGAATGATTGTTCTAGTTGCCAATCTTGGTTCCACGAGCTTTAAGTACAAGCTCTTTGACATGGCCGCGCGCGAGCGCGTCCTGGCGGAAGGCGCTGCGGATCGCATCGGCCTGTCGGAAAGCGTGTGGACGTTTACGCCCACGGGCAAATCCAAACTTACCGGCAACGCGCAATTGCTCGATCATGGGGCGGCCATTGAACTGCATCTGCATGAACTGGTGCGGGCGGGCGTGATTGAAAAAATGGAAGACGTCAACGCCATCGGGTTCAAGGCGGTGCACGGCGGTCCGCTGGAAGTGGTGCAGGTGGATGAGCAGGTGCTGGATGTGATGCAGCAGTTTGCGGATGTGGCACCGGCCCACAATCCACCGTATATCGCGGCGATGCGGGCGTTTGCCCGGCGACTGCCGGGGATTCCGCAGGTGGCGGCGTTTGAAACGGCGTTTCATCAGAGCATTCCACTGCATCGGCAGGCGTATGCGATTCCTTATGAGTGGACGGAAAAACTGGGCATCCGCCGGTATGGATTTCATGGCGCATCGCACCGCTACATCGCCACGCGCATGGCGGAGTTAAATCCTGTGGCAAAAAAAATTATTTCCGTACATCTGGGTGGGTCCAGCAGTGTGAATGCCACGCTCAATGGCGAAAGTGTGGCCAACAGTTTTGGTATGACCGCGCAAAGCGGCCTGCCGCAGGCATCACGCTGTGGGGATTTTGACACCTTTGCGTTATTGAAGCTGCTGCAGGCCGGGCTGAAGCTGGACGATATCTGGAAAAAGCTGGGCAAGGAAGGCGGATTGCTGGGAGTCAGCGGGGTAAGTTCGGATTGCCGCGACGTGGAGCAGGCCGCAGCGCAGGGAAACCAACGGGCGCAACTGGCTTTGGATATTTTTGTGGAATCGGTGCGGCAATATATCGGGGCCTATCTGGCGGTGCTTAACGGTGCTGATGCGATTGTATTTACCGGCGGCATCGGGCAGAACGCGGTGAATATACGGCAACGGATTATTTCCGATATGCAATACGCCGGGATTGTCCTGGATGAACAGAAAAATCGGCAGGCCAAAGGTGAATACCGAATGGATGCCGCCGGCGGCAAGGTTCAGATTTGGGTACTGCCGACGAACGAAGAACTCATTGTGGCCCGGCAGACCGTGCGGGCATTGCAAACAAACGAACAAAAAGCCGCGACCGCTGGTCGCGCCGGTTAATGGATAATGGTTATTTTTTTAGGAGTCCAACGATGTCACAACAAGCAATCGGCATGATTGAAGCCAAGGGTCTTATTGCCGCCATTGAAGCTGCGGATGCCGCACTCAAGGCCGCCAATGTGCAGTATGTAGGGCAGCACCGCGTGGGTAATGGTCTGGTGGCCATTACGTTTACCGGTGATGTCTCGGCCGTGAAGGCCGCGGTGGAAGCCGGTGCCGCCGCCGGAAGCAAGCTGGGTCAGATCGCGGCAACGTCCGTGATCGCCCGCCCGCATGAAGAGACCGGGAAGGTTTGACGCGAAAGCAGCCGGGATTTGAGATTTCAGATACCGGATATGCGACCGTCGAGATTGGAAATTTCAGATTTCAGATTTGAGATCGGCAGTTGTCCGTCTTGAATTATCGCCGGCTTTCGCCTGGTCATGATAAGAGGAACATCCCGTTTACGGGAGTTGAATATTTATGGATCAATCCGCACTTGTTGAATCAGTGGTTCGTGAAGTTCTAGAGCGTCTGGGCGCCACCGGCGCTGGAAAAACCTCCGGCGGAACCAACGGTATATTCAAATCCGCCGGTGACGCGGTAGAAGCGGCTTCGCGGGCGCAAAAGCAACTGGCCAAAGCGGGTATGGAAGTCCGCGACGGCATTTGCAAACTTATCAAGAAAATTGCGGTGCAGAATGCCGACGCGTGGGGCCGCATGGAGCTTGATGAAACCAAAGTCGGTCGCCTGGATCATAAGATAGCCAAGCTCCACCTGTTGACCAAGGTGCCGGGAGTGGAATTTATCCGCACGGCGGCACACAGCGGGGATAACGGCGTATCACTGGATGAAATGGCTCCCTGGGGCGTGATTGGTGTGGTAACGCCGGTAACACATTCGGTACCTACACTTAGCGCCAATGCCATTAATATGATCGCCGCGGGCAACGCTCTGGTGGCCAATGCCCATCCTTCCGGCCATCGCAGCGCCGCTGAAGCGGTACGCGTATACAACCGGCAAATCGCGGAAACGTTTGGTATTGATAATCTGATCTGCGTGATTGAACCACCCACGCTGGAATCGGCCAATGTATTGTTTGAACATCCGGATATCGCATTGCTGGTAATTACCGGCGGGCCGGCGGTGGCGCGGGCGGCGTTGGCCCAGAAGAAGCGGGCGGTGGTGGGCGGACCGGGCAATCCGCCGGTGGTTGTGGATGAAACCGCTGATCTTGATCGTGCGGCCCGCTCGATTATTACCGGTGCGGGTTTTGATAATAATCTGCTGTGCATCGGTGAAAAAGAAGTGTTTGTGGTGGAAAGCGTCTTTGACAAGATGATGGACGCCATGAGTCGGGCCGGGGCGGTTCGGCTGAACAACGAGCAAATTGAACAGCTCACGAAAAAGGCCTTCAGTTGGAAAGATGACCATTACGCGGTCAACAAGGAACTGGTGGGTAAAAATTGTTCCGTGCTGGCGCAGGCCGCCGGAACACACTGTGCGGAGAATGTGGATTTGCTGTTCGGTGAAACCGATGAGAAAAATCCATTTGTACCCGAAGAGCAGATGATGCCGTTTGTGCCATTTGTCCGGGCGAGAAATTTCGACCATGCGCTGGAACTGGCGGTTAAATATGAACATGGCTTCGGCCATACGGCCATCATTCATTCCAACAATTTGGCCAATATCACGCGCATGGGGCGGGTGATGAACACAACATTATTTGCGGTTAATGGGCCAAGCACCGCGGCATTGGGCATCCAGGGCGAAGGTTACCCCAGTTACACCGTCGCCACGCCCACCGGTGAGGGCGTGACCAATCCGCTGACGTTTACGCGCTTCCGGCGGATGGCCATCAGCGGTTCACTGCATGTGGTGTAAATAATCTTCCGGCGGTGCCGGAACGTAAATGCCGGCAGGCATCAGGAGTTAATTGTGGACGCCAGTCCGGAACTTATAAAAAAAATCACCGACGCGGTGCTCGAAGTGCTAAGCCGCAATGCCGGCAGTGCCTCGGCACCGGCTGCGGTTCATGCGCCCATGGGTATATGCACCGGTGATTATTCCAAGTTCCCGGAATTGGCGCAAGTGCGATCAGTTGATAATCCGCCTGCCAATGCCGCACCGAACGGATTTGTGGAAGATGCCGCAGCCGCGCGAAGCGCTACTGGCGCCACGCCCACCACCGGTATCGAAACGCCCGCCGTCGGTCCGGTGCTGACCGGGGTAATTACCGCATCGAGGCTGGCGGGGTTGGAAGGAACGATATATCTGGCGGCGGGGGCAAAACTTTCGCCCCTGGCCGTTGACCTCGTCAAGCAGCGGGGGCTGCAAATTCAGACGATCTCCGCAGCGCCCAAGGCCGCCACTACCACATCGTGGATTTACTGGATGCAGGGCCATTGCCCATCGGCGGCCCGGGCCATTGAACAATTGCGCGGCAAAGCGGTGGCGGATGTACGAACGGCGGCAAGTCAGCAATTGCCGGCAGTTATACGGGCGGTAGCAAAAGAATTTGCCGGTGGACAGACGCGTCTGGCCGTGCTGTTTGTACCATCGGCGGCGCGGGCGGTGTGTCTGGCCAATCGGTGTGCGAATTTACGCGCCATTGTCGGAACGTGTCGGCAGGCGGTGCAGGAAGGTATTGAACTTCTGGGTGCCAATGTGCTGGTGCTGGAATATCCACACCATGGGTTTAAATCCATGGATGAACTGGTGCGGCTGTTTTTGACATCCAGTGGAAGAGCTCCCAAAGATGTTGAAAGTCAGTTAACGGAATTGGCCGCCTGCGGATAATGCGGCGGCTGTGAATGATACATAATTATTGAGGTGCATTATGCAGAATCTGTTTCAAGCCCGCCAGGAAATGTGCGATATCGGCCACCGTATCTGGATGCGCGGATACTGCGCGGGCAATGAGGGCAATCACAGTGTCCGCATTGCCGATGATCGGGTGCTGTGTACGCCCACGGGCATATCAAAAGGGTTTCTGACGCCGGATCAGATCACGGTTGTGGATATGGACGGCAAACAGGTGGACACGCAGAATAAGATGAAACGCACCAGCGAAGTGCTTTTGCACCTGCAAATTTATAAAGCCCGCAAAGACGTTAAAGCCGTGGTGCACTCGCACCCGCCGCACGCCACGGCATTTGCGATGGCCAATATTCCCATTCCGGAAGGCATTCACCCGGAGGCGGAAGTGTTTCTGGGCAAAGTACCCATGGCCAAATACACCACCCCGAGCTACAAAGAACTCGGTGAATCCGTGGTGGCGTTAATCAACAAAGACACCAATACGGTGATGATGGGTAACCACGGCTCGGTGTGCTTTGACACCACTTTGGTCGGGGCATATTACAAACTGGAAATTCTCGATGCGTATTGCCGCATTCTGCTTTTGACGCGCCAACTTGGAAAAATTAATCAGTTGTCACAGCAGGAAATGGTGGAATTGCTGAAGGTTAAAGAGAAATTCGGCATGCCGGATCAACGCCTGGCGTGCGCCCCCACCGGGTGCATCGGAGCGGATAATCAGCCGTTCCTGGCCGGCTTTGATGCCCCGACACAAAGCGTATGTGCCTGCCAGAGTGACGGCCATATTGAATCCACCGGTCCGGTGATTACGGAAGACAAGCTGGAAGATCTGGTGCAGAAGATGACGGATCAGATTATGGCGGGATTGCAGTGATTCTTAGAAGCTAGAACCTAGAACCTGGAATCTAGAAGTTAGTTAGGAGTTAGAAGACGCGGCGTTGCCGCTTCAATGCGTAAGCAGTAATGAATAGAATGGGCGACGACTTGCTGCACATAGCCGTACTGGAGTTTATCCCGGCGCGCCGGGATGGATCGGGGCAATTCGGTTATGAAGCAAACCAGAAGCGAAGCGCTTCCGATTTATTCTAACTCCTAACTTCTTCCAACGTTTAACGAAAGGACATTTTATGAAAGTTACAATCATCGGTGGTGGTGGACGCGTGGGTTCCAATGCCGCATTTGCATTGCAATGTGCGGGCATTGTGCGAGAAATAGCGCTGGTGGATGCCAATGCGCAACTGGCTTCGGGTGAAGCCTTGGACCTGCTGCATGGCGCATCGCTGGTGGGCGATCAGAGCATTTATGCAACGGACATGAAGGGCGCGGCGAATTCCGATATTATCTGCATTACTGCGGGCCTGCGTCGCAAGCCCGACGAATCACGGTTGGACCTGATCAATCGTAATGTGTCATTGTATAAAAGCGTCCTGGATTCGCTCAAGGGGGCGGGCGTGAAAAAAGAGTGCATATTTTTGGTGGTTTCCAACCCGGTGGATGTGCTGACGCGCTTGAATATTGAATATCTTGGCTGGCCGGCCAAACAGGTCATTGGCCTGGGCACGGTGTTGGATACCACGCGCTTCCGATCACTGATTGCGGCCGCCAAAAATCTGCCGGCTACGCAGGTGAATGCGGTAATACTCGGCGAACATGGCGATACCATGACGCCGATCTGGAGTACGGCCACGGTGGCGGGAATGCCGTTAATTAAAATGGTCACGCCTGCGCAGCAGGCGGAAATTTTCAAACAAACCCAGACTTCCGGCGCGGAAGTGATCAAACTTAAAGGCGGGGCCGGTTATGCGGTGGGCCTCAGCATTGCCGAGGTCATTCATTCCATCGCTTTGGACCGCAAGCGGATTTTGCCGGTCAGCAGCCAGCTTACCGGTCAGTATGGAATTAAAAAAGTCTGCCTGAGTGTGCCGACGGTGGTGGGTAGCGGCGGTGTGGAAACGGCGTTGGAACCGGAATTGTGGCCCAAGGAAATGGCCGGCATTCAGGCCAGCGCCCGAGCGCTGGAAGAAACCTGGGGAAAAATTAAATAAGTGTTAAGGCCCATTGTTTCAATGGAATTGCGTAATGCTGATCGTGGATCGCCAGAAAAAACTGCTTGATATTCTGCGAACGCGGCAAAGCGCCTCCCTGGAACAACTGGCGGAAGAACTTGGCGTTTCAAGTTCCACCGTGCGGCGGGATGTTGATGCCCTGTGCGGGCAGGGCGTGGTGGAATCCACGCGCGGCGGCGTTTTATATCGTGGCCGCTCTCCGGCGATGCTGGATCTGGATCAGCGTATGCAGGAACAGGTGGACGCCAAACGCGCCATTGGAAAAGCCGCCGCCGCCATGATTGAACCCGGCATGACGGTTTACTTTGACGGCGGTTCCACGATTCATTACACGGTGCAGCAGTTGGAAGTCCGCCCGTTGCAGGTGGTTACCAACAGTCTGACGGTGGCCAATCATTTCGCTAATGATGAGGGGGTGGAACTTCTGGTGCTGGGCGGAGCGATGTACCCGCGCTCCGGCGTGATGGTGGGGCCGATTACCATGCAGGCCCTGGCTGACATTCATGCGGACCGATCTGTTTTTTCTGTGGCCGGCATTTATGAAGTCGATATTTTCAACACCAATCTGGCCATGGTGCAGATTGAGAAACTCGCCATGAAACAAGCCGCCAGAAAAATCCTGCTGGCTGATGCGGGCAAATTTGGCCGCAAAGGCTTGGCCCGGGTGTGTTCCATTGAAGAGCTGGATCTGATTATCACCGACGCGGCCATCAGCGAAACATGGAAAGCCAATTTACAGGATCGTCTGAAAATAGCGGTGTAATTGTCGGCGCGTAGAAGCCACCGGCGGGGAACCGGGGGCTTCAGGCGGAAGAGAGGTGGGTGATGCGTTTCGGAAAGCGAACGCAAGGGAAGTGTAGCGGCGCACTGTGAGCATATCGTGAACATTGCGTAAATTTGCCTTGAGTGTTTGATGAGCAACATGTAAATGCCTTATTTCTTTTTCGCCGGGAAGGCGAACGAAGCTCCCGCCGCTGAAAGCAGAACTGCCAGAATCACCAACAGCGATGTGGTCGTGCTTATTTGCACCGCCGGCACGTAGGCGGCAAGCAGCGGCAAAAGCATCTTGCCACCGATGAACAGCAGAATCACAGCCAGCCCAGCTTCCAGAAACCGTAGCCGGTCCATTAAAGGAGCCATGATAAAATAGAGCCGATGCAATGCCAGCACGGCAAAAACATTGCTGCTTGTAACAATCAGTGGATCGCTGGTAATGCCAAAAACCGCCGGGATGGAATCAAACGCAAAGAGCACATCCACCAGACCCACCAGAATGATCGCCAGCAGCAGAGGCGTAATACGACGGCGACCATTGATTAAGACAACCATTTGCCGACCGGCATATTCCGGGCTGATCGGAAGGATATTGCTCGATAGGCCGATCAGACGCTCTCCAATGCCACGTTCGCCATCCGGCTGGAAAAACATCAGCCCACCCGCCAGCACTAGAAATGCCCCCATAAAATAAAACAGCAGATGAAATCGGCCAATGAGCGCCAGACCGGTAAGAATCAGCACCACACGCGCCACAATTGCCAGAATAATGGCCCAGAACATGACTAGACTCTGATCGGCGGCGGGAATCTTTAAGGCGCGCAGCATAATAATAAACATCATCACATTATCGGCGCTTAAGCCTAATTCCAGCAGGTAGCCGGTGCTGAAAGTTAACGCCGGATGCGGACCCGCAACAGCCGGCGCACCGACGCTTTGCGCCAAGGCAAAGTGCAGGTACAGGCCATAAACCAGGGCAAGAAAAACTGGCAGGGAACACAGAACCGCCGCACGATTGAAGGCGTTAGTGCCTGCCGCGGTTTGCGGGATCAAAACATCCAGCGCCAAGATCAGCGCCGAAAGAAATATAAACAGTATCCACGCCAACATCATGACTTTACGCCTTGTGCGGCAGGCACATCAGCGCGTTCCGGGCGTGCCGGTGGCCAGGATTTTATCAGTCGGTCTATAAATGCCACATACCGCTGTTTTAGACTGCGATGGGAAGTAAAAAAGTGCCGCAAATACAGTTCACCGGCGACACGATTCCAACGCAAGGTGAGATTATGTTTATCGGCAGATGTCAGGGCAGATCGGGCCAGGAGATTATTGAGTTGACCTTTTTCTGCCATGGTTAAAAGCTCCAATAGCTCTGCGCGGTAACGGCTGTTTTCAATAAAAAGCATAAACGACCAGAGTTCAGCATAATAGGCTTGAATATAAAAGGCGTTGTGCATCACCACGCTGCCGGCTTGCGTGCCCGCCAGGGCCGGAAGGGGCAGCAATTGCCGTCGCTCAACAGCATGCCGGAGCATTTCCCAACGCACCGCATTAAGCCACGGCGTAAATTTCGGATACCCATGTCGCCAACGCATAGCTTCATATTGTGTCGCCAAGCCCTCATCCAGCCATGCCGGTAGATGGTCTTTTAAGGCCAGAAAGCTGAACTGATGCCACGCCTCATGGGCCACGACAGATAATATCTCAGCGACATTGGAGCGGTAAGCGGCAAACACGCCGTTGCGTTCATAGCCACCAGCTTCAATGTGCAGATAAATAGGAGCCTGCGCGCCGGTGACGTGGCGCGTATAGCGTGCCCATTGGCTCCGGTTGCGAAACACATAACCCACCATCGGTAACTTTGGTGCGGCGTTGGGCAGCAGACGGATAAACCGCGCGTAATCAGCCTCCAACACACGGGCGATAAGGCGTTGCTGTACCGGGTTATCGATGGTAGTGTAAATACGATAATGAAGCGTTTGAATCACGCGCCCATCCGACGGGCCACCGGGCCAGAGGGTAGCCACGGGCGGCATGGCGCGTAATTGCCGCCGATCTGCGGAAGTCAACCCCGGTGGCCAATGGTGCATGCTTGAACACCCGTATAAATTTACCGCAAGTGTCAGCAGCAAAAAACAGGCGGCAATTTTTGTTTTTAAAAGCATGCACGCAATGTTACCGGCGCGATGCCAGTGGCCGCAAGCGACTGATCAATAAATGGATTTTGCCAGCATACAATTCCGCTCTTTATCACGTTATACGATCAAAGATCACCTGCCAACCAGGCGCGGAGATTCCCGACGGCCTGCGGATTTACTCAACGCCCTGATTCAGAATATCGAGATATGTGTGATATGTAAACACCCGATTCCGCCGGTGGCCGGTCAACTCCTTTACGATACCCAATTCCTTGAGGCCAAGCAGACATTTTCCCACCGTTACCACGTTCAACCTGCTGCGTTGAGATAATAGGCGGATCGTAGCCACAGGCCGCTCGGCAAGTGATGCATGCACACGCCTGGCACTCGATGAAATTCGACCCAATGCCTCAATGCTTTGAACGTCTTTAGCTTGCAGTTCCATAAGCAGCCGCACAGTATTTACGGCTTGTTGGGCCGTCTGAGCAACCGCCTCGAAAAACAAATCCAACCACTGCTCCCAGTTCCCCTCGGCACGAATGTCATTTAGCAGTGCGTAGTAACGGGATCGATGTTTTTTCAAATAAAGGCTTAAATACAGCAGCGGTTCTCGTAAAATCTCCTGTTCACATAAAATAAGGGTAATCAACAGCCTGCCGAGCCGGCCATTGCCGTCAGGAAATGGGTGGATCGTTTCAAATTGAACATGTGCCAACGCCGCCTTAATTAAAGCTGATGTCGGCACCGGAAGGTCATGGAGAAATCGTTCCAGATCCCCCATACACGGCATAATCTGATCAGGCGGCGGCGGAACGAACGTCGCATTGCCGGGACGCGATCCACCAATCCAGTTCTGGCTGCGTCTGAATTCTCCAGGAGTACTATTATCTCCACGCCCGCCGGCAAGTAGTTTCGCGTGCATTTCCTTTATCAGGCGCAGCGACAGCGGCAGCCCCCTCGCCAGCCGAGCCAGGCCATGCTCCATGGCAGCGACATAGTTACTTACCTCACGGGCGTCATCCATCGGCACGCCGGGAGTCTCATTTATTTCATAGAGCAGCAAATCTGAAAGTGATGACTGCGTGCCTTCGATCATGGACGAAAGAACAGCTTCCTTACGAACGTAGGTATATAAAAACAAGTCCGGATCAGGCAGTAACGTGCAAACGGCGTCAAGACGGCCCAGCCACACCAGTGCTGTATCACATTTCGCTTGCAGTTCCACAGTCCACTGAATTGCCGGAACAGGCGGCAACGGCGAAGGAATAAACGCTTTCACCGTTTCTCCAACGGTGGAAATCGTGATATATCGCCCTTGCAGTCCGCGTTTCATGCCATCTATCTTAACTTATATCGTAAAATAAGGAATTGCCTTATTTTACGAAAGGCCATTATCGTAAAATAAGATTTTTGGCGTAGCACCACCGCGTGACATTGGCCAAGATCGTAATAGACCGGAAATGGCCCCGGATGCAAGAACGCCGGGGCGAAACGACCTTTGACGGTCTTTGAGGATCTACACTCTGTCCTGGCTCGCCGTGATTCCGGCCCAAGCCTTCAGGGCGAAGGCGGCCCGCCGCAGCCGTGGCCCGGCCAATGTCGCGCTGTAGTGTTAGGTGCCGGTTTCCGGCAGTATTGCAGGAATCAATAGCGAAGGCTGCTGTTCCGCGGCTTTGACTTTTACGCGTTTGCCGTTGATGCGGATTTTTCCGTTGGCGGTCG
>JAJYGE010000212.1 GCA_021785155.1 Planctomycetota bacterium | reverse complement strand
ATTGTGGGTTTGGGCGGTCCATATCCAAGCGGGAATGGCCACCGGATGGCGCACGGAAGCCGGTATTGGAAGGCCGTAGGTTGGGTCCACTGTAGGCGGGCGATCCGCCCACGCCCGGCCTGCCGCTCCCATAGCCGTTGATGCCATCAGGCCGGACAGGAAGCAAACCATGGCGACAAGGCCAAACGGGAACCGGCAATTTACTGCTACAGAGTATCGTTTAACCGTACCGTGAAAATTCAGTGGGCGAACACACATGGGCAATGATCCTTATACAATGCGGACGATAAACATTTCCATCAGGGAAATTATACCCGACTCGGCTTAGCGAGCGCGATTTAGTGATAGCTGCGGTGGCCGGGGCCAACCATTTAATTCTCATCACGCACAATGTTCGTGAGTTCGCGCGGATGCAAGGACGCAGGGCCGAAACGACCTTGGAAGGTCTTTGAGGCCCCTTACGCGGCAGTCCCGGCGCGCCGAGATTCCGGCCAACCCTTCAGGGCGAAGGCGGCCCGGCCAATGTCGCGCTGTATGATAGTTCTCCCCAACCCGCAGAATGCTGGGGTCCGGGTTAAAACCCAGCAATACCGGATTGTTTAACTGCATCATGGGGATTTTTCCATCACGGCCCGGCGGCGCTGATCACACCTTGATGGTTGCCACGAGTTGTCGGACGTGATCAACAGAGGCGTCCATGAGTTTTTTCTCTTCAGGGGTCAGAGGCACTTCGATAATCTGCTCAACACCCTTGCTGCCAAGCTTAACCGGTACGCCGACAAAATAACCGCCTACGCCATATTGCTTGTCACAATAAGCCGCGCACGGCAAAACGCGCTTCTTATCTTTAATAATGGATTCCGCCATCTGCACCGCCGCGGCCGATGGAGCGTAATAGGCGGAACCGGTTTTCAGGAGATTGACAATTTCCGCACCGCCCGAACGGGTACGCTTCACAATGGCTTCAATTTTTTCCGCGGAAAGCAGTTCCGGCAATGGAATACCGGCGACGCTGGTATAGCGCGGCAGCGGCACCATGTCATCTCCGTGCCCTCCCAGCAGCAACGCCTGAATATCTTCCACACTTACGCCAAGCTCGGCGGCAATAAAGCAGCGATAGCGGGCAGTGTCCAGCACCCCGGCCATGCCGATGACGCGCTGCGGCTCAAAACCGCTAGCTTTATACGCAACATACACCATGGCATCGAGCGGATTGGAAACCACCAGCAGAATGCTTTTGGGGGAGTGTTTCACCACCTGTTGAGTGACGGATTTCACGATTTCCGTATTTTTAATCAGTAGATCATCCCGGCTCATGCCCGGTTTGCGGGCCAGTCCGGCGGTGATGATTACCACATCACTGTCGGCGGTGGGTTCGTAACTGGTGGCACCGGTCAGGCTGGCGTCATAACCTTCAATTGGTGCGGCCTCGGCCAAATCCAGCGCTTTGCCCTGCGGCACGCCATCAATTTGTGGCACATCCACAAGTACCACATCGCCAAGCTCTTTGGCCGCCGCCCAGTGGGCCGCCGTGGCTCCAACATTACCCGCACCGATGATACTGATTTTCGCACGTTTCATTTTCAACTCCGTTGTTATTTACAACATAACCAAACAACCAAGTACAATGTTGTAAACCAATCCGGCGATGCGTGCAAATGGTTTGCCATAAATACGCGCTTTGAGATCAGGCCGGGGCTTTGATTTCGCCTGCGACTTCATGGGCGGATTCCCAGCGCGGATTAATCAGTTGGATCAGCAGCAATGCCACGAGATAAGCTGAGGCAGCTACCGCAAAGAGTATCTCATATTTGCCGTGCGTGAGGTGCAGCAGCCATCCGACGCCCGCATTGACAAAAAAGCCTAATCCAGCCGCAGCGGCACCTCCGAGGCCAACCAGAGATCCAACCACTTTCCCCGGCATGGTATCCGATGCCATGGTGAACAAATTGGCGGAAAAGCCCTGATGCCCCGCACATGCCAGACCTACGAGTACCGAAGCCAGCAGATAATTGCCGACAAAAGCGGCCCCAAAAACGGGGATAACGGTTATGGCACAAACCAGCATGGTCGTTTTACGAGCCGCGTTAAGTGACCACCCGCGTGCCAGAAACCAGCTTGAAAGCCAACCGCCTCCGATGCTGCCCAGATCGGCCATAGCATAGATGATGATCATCGGAAGCAACATGGCCGTAATCTTTACATGATGCACCTTGTAGAAAAAACCGGGAATCCAGAATAGCCAGAACCACCAGACGGGACTGGTAAACAATGACCCGACGACAAATGCCCAGGACTGCTTATAACCCAGCAGCGTGGCCCACCGGATGTGGTGGGGCTTCTCCGACGGATCGCTGCGGATATACTCCAGCTCTTCTGCGAAAAGATTGGGATTGTTGTCCGGCTCCCGATAGCGCAGCAGCCACCAGATCACCCAAACGATGCCCAGCGCGCCGGCTATCAGAAATCCCGATTGCCACCCCAGCCGAGGCGCGACCTGATTGACCAGCAGGGCGGCCAATGCCACGCCCACACTT
>JAJYGE010000317.1 GCA_021785155.1 Planctomycetota bacterium | reverse complement strand
TGCGAGTTTTCAGGACGAAACCTTCTCTAAGCGCCGGCATTTATGCCGCTGATTGCGCTGTTCGCCCGGAAAAATGGCCACGCCCCTCCGCGATTGCGCGCAGAGACCTCCTGGCTTGGTAGAGCTGAGTTCCGGAGCGATTCGACTCTCCTTCCGGCGATGGCTCAATCGTGAGGAGCCCTACCATTGCGAGCCAAATTGTCTTCGGGGGCTTGACACTTTTGGCGGGGCTGGACGTTGCGGCCTTCAATTGCGCCCCTGAAATGGTCTTCGCTGAGGGCCGTGCGTTTCCAAACACACGGCTCTTGATGAGCCGGCTTTCGGGCCTGATGCGCCAAAAGCGCTAACCCACTTTGCAGACTGCCCGGAATCTTGTGCGCTTTACTCTCGGTGGTGCAGGCAGTAAATTCTTGGTTATGAAAACAGTCACTGAACACGAAATGTCTTCGCAAGAACCGGTGGAAGAAGCAATGGATGCAGCGCCGCCCGCAGTTCCGGCGGCGTCTGCCGCGGACGATGGCGTTGTTGCCGCCCCTGAGCCGACGGATTCTTCCAACGGTGACACGACAGTCCATGCGCTTGCTGATCCTATTGCCGCCGAACAGATGCCGCTGCGACAGGTGCTCGAGGCATTATT
Source organism: Planctomycetota bacterium (assembly GCA_021785155.1). The sequence goes on along the minus strand of JAJYGE010000317.1, from coordinate 11,893 downwards.
GTTTGCCAGCGATGTGCCGCTTTCCGCAGCTAAAATCACCCAGACATTGGGATTGGATTCCACGCGGGCGGTGAAACTGGCGGTGGAAGAGTTGAACCACGCTTATGACCAGCGCGAAGCGGCGTTTAGAATTGAAGAGCGCGCGGGAGGATATCAGATACTCACACTGCCGCAGTACGCGGAATATATTCAGCGTCTGATGCGGAAACGCGACGAGGGACGCCTGACACCGGCGGCACTGGAGACCCTGGCCATTATTGCCTATAAGCAGCCGATTTTGCGGGTGGATGTGGAGGCGATCCGGGGTGTGGCCTGTGGAGAAGTCATCCGCACGCTGATGGAATATAATCTCGTAAAAATCGTGGGGCGCGCTGAAGATGTGGGCCGGCCCATGCTGTATGGCACGACCAAACATTTTCTGGAAGTCTTTGGCTTGTCGAGCCTGAAGGATTTACCCAAGGCCGATCAGCTCAAAGAGCCGGTGTGACAGAGATCGGGTGTAATTTCCCGGAAAATCCATGTTGTCAGGTCAGATCACGGTAATTCAGAACGATCCCCACGGGATGGTCGCTTCCGGCCCACATCCCGCCGCAGTGGAACTGAATTGTTCTGGCGATGGAATCGGCGTATCGAGTATAATCACTGCGAACTTGGAGACCGGTGAAAAAAATGGCTGATATGAAAAGAGATTTTTATGAGGTACTGGGGATTGGCAAGTCCGCCAGTGCCGATCAGATTAAAACGGCTTATCGCAAGCTGGCGCGGAAATTTCATCCGGATATTAATAAAAATGACAAATCTGCCGAGAGCAAATTCAAGGAGGTTCAGGAGGCGTACGATATTTTAAGCGATACGAAAAAACGGTCGGCGTATGATCAGTTCGGTCATGCCGGCGTCAGCAGTGCCGCGGCCGCTGAAGCTGCCGCTGCTGCGGCCGCGGCAGGCTCGGCCCGGGATGGTTCCGCGTTCCGTTATTCGCGGCGCACACCGGGCGGAGGCACGGTAGATTTTGGCGATGTGGACCTCAATGACCTTTTTGAATCCATGGGCAGCCGCCGGCGCAAAAGCCGGCGCGGCACGGCTTCGCCGTTTGCCGCGGAAGCGTCGGATATGCCGGAAGCCGCCGGAACGGATATTGTGCATCATGTGACGTTGAGTTTTGAACATGCCGCCCGTGGTACCACACTGGATTTACGCTTTGACGCTGCCAACCGGGCGCTTTCCGAAACCATCAGCGTGAAGATTCCCCCCGGTGTGGATGAAGGCTCCAAGGTACGGGTGCGGGGCAAAGGCCAACCCTCCGTCATGGGAGGCAGCCGGGGAGACCTGGTTATTATCACCCACGTTACCGCCCATTCTTACTTTACGCGATTGGGGCACGATATTCTTCTGGAATTACCGCTTAGCGCCTCGGAAGCCGCCGCGGGCACCACTGTCCGTGTGCCCACATTGGACGGGCCGGTGGAGTTACGCATTCCACCCGGAATCAACTCGGGGAAAAAACTGCGCATCAAGGGGCGCGGCATTGCGGCTCGGGATGGCACCAAAGGTGATCAATTATGCAGAATTCTGGTGGTATTGCCGGAAGCACTGACGGATGCGGAAAAAGCCGTTCTGGCCGAAATGGATAAGGCCCATCACTTTGACGCTCGAAGTTCCGTGGACTGGAAGTTTCCGGCGGCCACGCCGACGCAGCGCACCGGCCATTAACCATCCGTCATGGCCTGCCTTGCTTTCGGTGAAACGCGGCGTGCCAGGGATCGGATATAGACCGTGACAATCAGCGACAGCAGTACCGCCACCGCAAAGAGATAAATTCCGATTTTTGGTGAGGCTTGCAGGACGCCACCGGATTTCGCGATCACCACAATCATCGCGACGACAAACACATCCAGCATGGACCACCGGCCCAGAATTTCCAGCCATTTGAAGGCCCGGATGCGCTGGTCATCGGTAAATTTTCCACACCAAAGTATCAGCAGCGTACAAAGTTTGGCAAAGGGAAAAAATATTGAAAATGTCAGCAGAATGACGCCCAGCCCATAGTGCTGATCGCGAAATAGACCGATGGTTCCAGACCATAGTGAATACTGGCTTTTCCAGAAAACTAATTTTTTAATCGCCAACACCGGCAGGCATTGCGCCGTAACCAACAGCCCCAGAAGCAGAAGAAGATAGATAATAATATCAACCCGCCGGGGGTAATATTGCCAGAGAGATTTGCGTTTATTGTCAGCCACTTCCACCTGCCCGGTTAGAGTTTTCCGCCTGGTGCACTGCCTCAGGCGACCGCGTTATCATAGCAGTTTTGGCGGTGCGATGTCATGAATTGAAAAAGCGTCGGACAATTAATGTGTCATTCTGCCCGCCGAAGCCGAAACTGTTGGACATGGCGACATCCACTTTCATTTTTCGGGCCTTATTGGGCACATAATCCAAATCGCACTCGGGGTCGGGCACGCTGTAATTGGCTGTGGGTGGAATAATCTGATCGCGGATACATAACACACAGGTAATTGCTTCCACGGCACCGGCTGCGGCAATCAGATGCCCCATCATGCTTTTGATGCTGCTGATTGGAACACATTTGGACCGTTCCTTGAATACACCTTTAATGGCGTGGGTTTCGGTGGAGTCATTTTCCTTCGTGCCTGTGCCATGCGCGTTGATATAATCAATATCGCCGATTTGCATATTGGCATCGCGCAGGGCGGATTCAATGGCCACAATTGCTCCCCGGCCTTCCGGGTGTTGATCCGTAACGCGATACGCATCGGCGCTGCTGCCATAGCCCACCACTTCCGCCAGAATCTTCGCGCCGCGGGCCTGGGCATGGGAAAGGCTTTCCAGAATCAGTACGCCGGCACCTTCACCGATAACAAAGCCGCTGCGGGTGGCATCAAAGGGGCGGCAGGAACGCGCTGGATCCTCATTGAAGGTTGATAGAGCCGTCAGGCGATTGAAGCCGGTGACTCCAAATGGATGAATCATGGAATGGGCACCGCCGGAGATAATCACATCCGCATCACCACGGCGGATTAATTCCGCCGCCTCTCCCAGGGCCTGTGTGGAAGCGGCGCACGCGGTGAGGCAGTTCATGGCCGGCCCGCGCGCATTAAATTCCATGCTTAAATGTGAGATTGGCATGGCGGGTTCCTGTTCAATTTCCCGCAACGCGTTAAATGAATGTAAGGCTCGCTGCCCCCATTTACCTATATCCAAGCTGCGACTTTCCTGATTCCACGACGCCAGGGCGGTCCGGGTGAAATTATCAAAATCCAGGGCCGCGTCTCCACTTCCGAGATAGACGCCCACGCAATACGGATCAATCTGGTCCGCCTGCTTTGAGCCTGGTTGCGGCAACCCCGCCATGCTCCAGGCCTGCTGTGCCGCATCCAGTGCGAATTCGGTCGCCCGGCTGATTTCCTGATGCTTGCCGGATTGCCTGAGGCTTTCGGGAAGATGGTAATTTTTGACCTCTGCGGCGAACTGCGTCGGAAATGATCGGGCGTCAAAGAGTGTGGTCGGCGCAATGCCGCTTTCACCGGCCAGCAGTTTCGGCCACACCTCATCAATCGTTCGGCCCAGGGGTGTAACCCATCCGATTCCCGTTATTACCACACGATTTTTCATGATTGCTCCATTCGCATCAGGCGTATGCCTGATCGGTATTGTTGCTTTTTATGTAAAGCGTCTTAAGACTACTGTGGAATTCAGGCCGGCCAGCGAGCCGGTTGTCACCAGCGCGTGCTTAACTGTGGTCGCATGAGTCTGCTGCGGCACATTAAGTTCCGCGATCGGGGCAGTGCAATTCACCGCTCCCGGAACGGTCTGATGGTGTAACGCCAAGGCTGCGGCGGCAAGGTCCAATGCTTGCGATCCAGCCCCGGCATCGCCAATACCACCGCGAACAGGAAGGACTTCCGGACGGTGCGAAGAAAATACGCTATTAAGCGCAGCTGCTTCCGCCTGATCGTGCGCGGCAATTCCGTAGCCGCAGGGTATGACCAACTGGATATCTCCGGCACTGATGCCCGCGTCTTTCATGGACTTCCGCATAGCCACCGCCATCGCTTCACCGGCTGGATCCGGTCCGGCTATGCCGCAGGCGCTGGATGAGGCACCTGAACCCGCAACCTCGGCGTATATTTTTCCGCCACGGGCCAAAGCATGTTCCAACTCTTCTAGAATCAACACACTACCACCTTCGGCAATCACGGTGCCGGAAGCCCCTTGATCCATCGGTCTGCAGGCCAGCGCCGGCTGGTCATTGCCGGAGTTGGTTAGACGGTTCAGAATCGTCCACCTCATGAGTCCCATGGGGTGTACCATGGATTCACATCCTCCCACCAGGGCGATATCCGCCTGACCGCGTTGAATGGTTCGGCACGCCTCGGCCACGGCCAGTCCCGCGGACGCCTGCTGACAGGTGATAGTATTGGAAGGCCCCTGTGTGTCATGAATAATGCTGACATGACATGCCAGCATGTTGGGCAGATATTTCAGCAGCCACAGCGGCGTCAGCAAATCCATGCCGCTGGGTTTGGAGGGATCATCGGATCGGCCCCATTTTTGCAGGCTTAAACTTCCGTCATCCGCTTTGGCGGCGGCCATGGCCAACGCTAATTCATTAAGATCAGCACAAATTAAGCCGGCCCCTATATTGCAGCCAATGCGCCGTGGGTCTACGTCAAACCAGGAATCATCGGGCTTTTTGCCGCCAAGGGATTCCATCACGCCCCGTGTCGCCAGATGCGCATCTCGAACCGCGCCATCCGCGGCGACCACGGCAAGTTCAATATCGCGCGCCATTATCTTTGTGGCCTTGCGATAACTCTTGGGAACAAAATCCATCGTTTTGAAGGTGGGAACCTGCCCGGCAATCCGGCTGGGAAAAGATCCGGGATCAAACGCCGTCAATGGTGCAATGCCGGAGCGCATTTCAGTCAGTGCTGTCCACAAGTCCGCACTTTTTAGTCCGTGCGGAGAAACTGCCCCAATTCCCGTAATAACTACGCGCCGCATGAATTCTCCGCCTTAAACAAAAAAATACTTGCTTGGACCTACCAGGGAGAACCCTGTTTTGCGGGCACGTGACGCCGTTGACAGACCTAAAGCATAATATCGATTCGCCATCTCGCGCCGGGATGAGGGCGAAAAATTGAGATGTGCGCAATCCCCGCGGTCCGGAAAATATACGTATCGGGCCACTGATCCTCGTCCTTTAGAACAATTCTTTCCCAATTCGACCGTTAATCCGCTGTACCGGTGTATTTTGACGCGGGCACTGGTGTTAACCGGACCAATGTGCCAAGTTCTAACCCCATGTGTTGGGCCACCGTTTTGGGCATCCGCGGGGAGCGGCTGTTATCCCATTTTTTTATTTTGGCAATGATTACCATAATTGAAATTCCATCATGCTATACCGCAATGTCGATAGGGTGACTATACAATATCCCGCCGCTACAAGCAATCAGGTATGACATCAGGTAAAAGCAGATTTTCCTTTTCACTGATCAAGGAATACTGAATCACGGATCAATATGGCCAGCTTTCAGTATTTGCAGTAATTTCAGTAGTGGTCAGTATATCCAGAAATGTGTTATGGATTTTTGGTGTTAGAGTACCATGGACAGCCACCGTTAATGTCGGGGTGTGCGTTGCGCTGATGCCCTTGCAGCTCAGGCGGTGGTATCTTTTCGTGACCTTCCGGGCGGCAGCGCCCGCAGGCGTCGCCCCAGGAGCCTGTCCGAGTAATCGCCGGTTTGCATGGCCCGGCAAAGAGCGGTGATATCGTGTTGATCATCATCAACAAAAAAAACTTGACGGTTATTTCCACGCTATAGTAACGTGGTGGGGTATTCAGGCGTGCCGGGAACAATGCGAGCGGCTTGAGGCATGAAGAACAATTTACCACCATCACTGTCCCTCGATTTTTATGTTTCGGAGAATTCCGCATGAAACACAAATTCAATCAAGGCTTACAGAGCGCAGTTGTAATATCCGTCGTGGTCGGCGTTTTGACCGGACGAACCCCCTTTGCCAGCGCCGCTGGGCCGATCCCGACTGCCGGAAATAATCCCGCCAGTATTTCCAGCGGGCAGTTGACCGCTTACGCACTGCAACGGCGGTTGCGGCAGGCGATGGCCAAGGCCGGATGGTGGCGGCAGATCGTCCGACAACCCAACGGGCAATTGCATCATGCCTATCTTATTCCCGGTGCCGGGTACTACCAGCTCTTTGACTGGGACACTTATTTTATGGGCGTGGCGTTAAGCTATGCCCATCGGGGAAACAGCCTCGCCGGTTCGGTGGAGGATTTCCTCCACTTCACCGACTACTACTGGTCGTACCGCGGCTATACGCCGCGCGAGGTGTCCGGACGTCATATTTGGGCGTTGCCGGAGATGTGCAAGCCCTTCCTGGCCCAAATGGCGTTGCGGGCGAGTCTGACGTTACACAGCGTGGTATGGCTGAAGCCGTATTGCCGGCGTCTTGCTGATACGCTGTGGTATTGGCGGCATGCCCGGCGGTCCCCCGATGGGCTTTTCACGTGGTTTGACAGATTGGAATGTATAGACAACAGTCCGGCGGTCATCAGTGTACCGGCCGACTGTACCGAAGGTGTGGACTTGGCTTGTTATATTTATCGCGAATATCTTGCGATGGCGGATCTGGCGAGCCTGTCGGGAAAACCCGCAGATGTTCGGCTCTACCAGCAACGCGCTGGGAAACTTAAGCGCCTGATTCAAAAAAGGCTGTGGGATGCCAGCGCCGGCACATTTTACAACCGAAATAGCCGCACAGGTGCCTTTATTCGCGTGCCAGAATGGACCAATTTGGTGCCGCTGTGGGCCCATGTGGCCACCAGACGGCAGGCACAGGTTCTTATTACCCGTTATGTGCTTAACCCGCGCGAATTTTGGACGGCCTACGGGATACGCAGTCTCGCACCGGAAAGCCCTTCTTACCACCCGGTTCACGGTTACTGGCAGGGACCGATCTGGGTGGTTACAGACTACATGGTTATGCATGGCCTGATGAATTACGGCTACAATACGCAAGCCCGACTTTTGGCACGCAACACAGTCGCCACTTTGTTACGTGGTATTAAGGTCAGCGGCGGAATGCGCGAGACATATAACCCCAATACCGGTGCGGGCCAGAATGGCAATGACTTCAAAAGTTGGGACATGCTTGGAGCGTATATGATTCACGAAGCTTATACCGGTCAGGATGCATCAGAAATCCCAACTGTGGCGAAACTTATGGTGTTGTGGAACAAACCAAGCGCATCAACGTCCAAGTAGGCACGAGAAAAGGTGACATCCATCATTATCATCTTGTCCCCTGCTTTTTTGGTCTTCCAAACGGGTTCAGTGTGTGATCCAATCCCATGCTTGCCGCCATTGTTGCCACCCAGTGATCTTCTCCCAAGGGACAACCGCGCTTGAAACTGGTCATCAGACGCTCGCGCTCCGGCTTATCCATGGGCCGATTTACCAGAGTCCGCCAATCCTTGGGGCGATCCACGGGCCAAGGACTCAAAAACTCCGCAATATTAGGGACAGTCGCCTATTAATCCGGGGTGTGCGCTGTGCGGTAACCTTGCGGATCAGGTTGTTGTATCTTTTCGTGGCCTTCCGGGCGGCAGCGCCCACAGACGTCGCCCCACGCGTTTCTCGAATTTGCTCATGGCGCTGTCACTCCTGGCACGGAGGGCGTCGATTTAACCCTGTTTTTGTGCGACTCCACCCCCATTTTTAGAGTGTTAAGAGCAGTTGCGAGCAAGATATTTGATTAAATCGACAGGCCCCGCGCCGGGACTGACACGGGAGCCGAACAACGTCACCTGCGGTCGCCTGTTCGGCTGCTTCCCCTGATCAAGGCCATTTTGGCCGTGGGCTAACAGGGATGGAGTGTCCCGGTAGGCTGGTTCGGATGTATTGGCACACCCTCTCGCCGAAATCACATCGGGTTCGGTGGACGTTTTCGACCAGAAGCCATAGAATCTTAACGCTATGGCGGGAAGTGAGTCCCGCCTGTTGTTATGGTTGGAAAGTCAAACTCCGAGGATGAATCTCATGGCGGAAATCAGCGCAAAAGATGTAATGACACTGCGGGCACGAACCAATGCCGGCATGATGGATGCTAAAAAAGCCCTTGTGGAAGCCCATGGCGATATGGATGCCGCCGGTGAACTGCTGCGTAAATGGGGAGCCGGGCGGGCGGAAAGCAAGACTTCCAATGAAATGAAGGAAGGTCTGGTGGGTGGAAAAATCAGTGAAAATGGCAAACTTGGCGTGATGGTGCGTCTGGGCTGTCAGACGGATTTCGTGGCGCGGAATGAGGCTTTTCAAAAATTACTGCATGATCTGGTGGAACTGGCCTTTACCCATGAGGTTTCCACCCCGGCGGACCTTAATGCCGTTCACTACCCGGATGGTTCAGGGCGGACTGTGGAAGCGGTTATTAAGGAACTCGTGGGTGGCTCCATAAAAGAGAATATGGCGGTAACCGGTTTGGCCCGTTATAAATCCGCCAATGGTCTGGTGGGAAAATATGTGCATCACAATGCCAAAGTCGGAGCGCTGGTGCAGGTGGATGGCAGCGGTGATGATGCCGTGCGGGTTCTCATCGGCGAAATTGCAATGCACGTGACGGCGGGAATGCCCTTTGTGCCCCTGGCGATCAATCGCGAAAAAGTGGATTCCGCGATTGTGCAACGGGAACGGGAAGCGGCGGGGGAAAGTATCAAGGGCAAGCCGGCCAATATTGTTGAGAAAATTGTGGCCGGAAAACTGGATAAATTTTTCGCCGACAATGTTCTGCTGGAGCAGCCGTTCGTGAAGGATGAAAGTAAACGCATTCGCGATCTGGTGGCGGAAACCGGCAAGGCGGTGGCGGCACCATTAAGCATTGTTGCCTTTGCCCGCTTCAAGGTTGGCGAAGTGTAAGGTTTTGATTTGTTTGGCTGGAGTTGCGCATGACTCATCCGCACTATCGCCGTGTACTGTTAAAAATTTCCGGCGAAGGCCTGTGTCATGAGGGTGGCTTCGGCTTTAACATGGCGGAGTTGACGACGATTGCCCGGCAAATTGCCGAGGTGGCGCAATTGGGTGTTCAAGTGGCCGTAGTGATCGGCGGCGGCAACTTTGTGCGCGGCGAAACGCTGTCCAAAACAGGTGAAATTCAACGCTCGACCGCGGATTATATGGGGATGCTGGCCACGGTTATTAACGCCATGGCGTTGCAGGAAGTTCTTGAGCACCTGGGACAGCCCACGCGGGTGGCCAGCGCCCTGAATGTCATTCAGGTGGCGGAACCGTTTATCCGGAGAAAAGTTCTGCGTCATCTGGAAAAAGGGCGTGTGGTGGTACTGGCGGCGGGGGTGGGTAATCCATTTTTCACCACCGATACCTGTGCCGCTTTGCGTGCCACCGAATTACAGGCCGAGGTACTGCTGAAAGCCACCAAGGTCGATGGCGTTTACGATTCTGATCCGAAAAAAAATCCTGATGCACGGTGTTACAGCGAATTGACTTACCGGCAGGTTCTTACGGATAATCTGCGTGTGATGGATATGACGGCGATAAGTCTGGCGATGGAAAGTAAAATTCCCATTATTGTGTTTAACCTGAAAAAGCCAGGCAATATCATGCGCGTTATCGCGGGCGAGCAAATCGGTACGCGGATAACACATTCGGATGGCGGTGGTCATCCGTTGAAAGCGCGTCTTATGGCCCAGCCGATAGCACAGAATCCCGGAGCATAAAAATGCCGATCGACGAAATTCTTTTTGATGCTGAAGAGCACATGGAAAAAGCGCTTGAGCACATGCGGCACGAACTGCGCGGTTTCCGCACGGGGCGTGCCAGTACGTCGCTGGTGGAGTTTATAAAGGTGGATTACTACGGTGCTCCGACTGATTTGCGGTCGTTGGCATCGTTAACTACGCCGGATGCCACATCGATTCTTATCAAACCCTTTGATCCCGCTTCACTCAAAGACATCATCAAGGGCATTGAGGCGGCCAATCTGGGCATCAATCCAATTAATGATGGCAAGCAGGTGCGTCTGGTTTTGCCGCCGTTATCCGGTGAACGCCGACAGCAAATTTTAGGCAAAGTGAAAGAAGCCGCGGAAAACGCGCGCGTATCCATGCGTAATGTCCGTCGGGACGCCAATAAACATATCGATCAGGATCAGAAGGAATCAGGTCTTCCGGAAGACCGGGCCAAGCAGGCCAAAGATGATATTCAGGAAATGCTAAAAAGATTTGAAGCAAAAATCGATGAATTGGTACAGGCCAAGCATAAGGAAATTACCGAGGTTTAAGGCCCGTTCCTGTGCCGCACAATGGATCAATGAATGTGTCTTCGGCGCGCCGATCCGTGCAGCCAGTTCTCTGCCACGCCTGATATTTAGGCGAGACAGAGCACTGGAGTACACCGTGATCATTGCACAATCAGGCGGGCTCGGCGACAACCGGATTGGCCAGGATACCGATTTTTTCGATTTCGACTTCCATTTTATCGCCGGGTTGCAGCCAGATGGGCGGTTTCCGGGCCATGCCGACGCCTTCCGGCGTGCCGGTAAGAATGACCGTTCCGGGCAACAGGGTCGTTGAGCCGGAAAGAAATTCAATAATTTTCTCCACGGAAAAAATCATATCCGAGGTATTGGAGTGTTGAAGCGTTTTGCCGTTTACGCGTGTTTGAATGGCAAGATGATTGGGATTGCCGATTTCATCAGGCGTGACAATCACCGGTCCAAGCGGGCAGAACGTGTCAAAGGTTTTTCCCCGACACCATTGCGATCCACCGCGTTGAATCTGCCAATCGCGTGCGGATATATCATTGGCGGCGGTAAATCCCAGGACGTAATCAAGCGCCTTGTCCGCCGGAACGTTTTTGGCCTTACGCCCAATCACAATTGCCAATTCGCACTCATAATCCACCTGATCGCTGGCCAGATGGCGGGGTAGCTCCACGGGATCGCCGGGATTCTGAATAGCCGCCGGATTTTTCATAAACAGCACCGGAATTTCCGGAATGCGGGCACCGGTTTCCGTCGCGTGCCTGCGGTAATTCAATCCAATGCAGAAAATCGCGGTTGGCATAACGGGGGCAAGAAGTTTTTCGGGGCGCACACGCTGATCGGTATGGACGAATTTTCCAAGCGGATCGCCAGTGATAAGGCGGGCCGTACCGGCATCCTCGGCGCGGCCGTAGTGAACGTGACCATGCTGGTCGTAAAATCGAATGAGTTTCATTGTGGTTCCTTTCGTGTCATGAAGTTACATTTATGCTCTGGCGGCTTTCCGGTCCGCCAGAACGGCCAGCAGTGTCAAATAGCCATCCACCAGAAAACCTTCGTAGCCATAACATTTACCGGTCCAGGTTTTCCAATCCTTGCTCATGCCGTCGGACCCCATTCCTTGAAAGGATCCGGCCTCAAAACTTGCCAGCATGGGATACAAAATCGCTCTAGCGGCGGCCACCATATCCGTCCGAAACAGCGCGTCGATGGTGAAATAGCAGAAGCACGCAGTTGCACCGCCATTCTCATATATCTGAAATCCCTTTTCTCCGCCGCCACCAAATCGCCGGGGCGATAAATAGTAATCATCCTCCGCAACCGCGATGAGATTGCCGGGCAATCCGAGCGAAAAGAATGAATATCCCGCCGTCTTCATTTTCACCAGCAATTGCCGCATTACCGCCGCAGCCTGCCGTTGATCCAGCACGCCCGACCATACGGCCACAGAATTAACAAAGGTGAATTGGTAATCGTGCAGTTGGCCGTCGGTGCTTTTCCACCCCGCCAGCAATCCGGTTGCTGGATTAAAAAATGTGTGGTAATACGCTTTGCGCATGCGCTGGGCCCGCGC